>NZ_JBXAYC010000003.1:0-296806 GCF_056782095.1 Dellaglioa sp. CoH-56-MRSF-13
TAAGCTTCTTAGCGCCAAGAGTAGTTGGGGGTCGCCCCCTGCGAGGGTAGGACGTTGCCATGCTTTTTTTATTATTTGGAGGTTTAGCTCAGTTGGGAGAGCGTCTGCCTTACAAGCAGAGGGTCACAGGTTCAAGCCCTGTAACCTCCATTTGAGCCGTTAGCTCAGTTGGTAGAGCATCTGACTTTTAATCAGAGGGTCGACAGTTCGAGCCTGTCACGGCTCATTTTCAATTCCACATTCTGCGGGTGTGGCGGAATTGGCAGACGCACTAGATTTAGGATCTAGCGTCGTAAGACGTGGGGGTTCAAGTCCCTTCACCCGCATCATTTTCAGTTATGCCGACTTAGCTCAGTTGGTAGAGCACCTGATTTGTAATCAGGGGGTCGGGCGTTCGAATCGTCTAGTCGGCACCATTTTTTAATTTTTTTGCGGAAGTAGCTCAGTGGTAGAGCATCACCTTGCCAAGGTGGGGGTCGCGGGTTCGAATCCCGTCTTCCGCTTTTCAATAAATGCCGGGGTGGCGGAACTGGCAGACGCACAGGACTTAAAATCCTGCGGTGAGTGATCACCGTACCGGTTCGATTCCGGTCCTCGGCACCATTTATTGTTTTAATTTTATATTTTTAATGCACCCATAGCGCAACTGGATAGAGTGTCTGACTACGAATCAGAAGGTTGTAGGTTCGACTCCTACTGGGTGCATTTTTTTGTGTTCGGGAAATAGCTCAGCTTGGTAGAGCACCTGGTTTGGGACCAGGGGGTCGCAGGTTCGAATCCTGTTTTCCCGATTAATTGAAAAAGGAATTTAAACTTTATGTTTAAATTCCTTTTTTTGTTTAGGACAAATAACTTTCAATTTTAATTTATATTTCGTATAATGAAAGTCAACATTAGTCAAACTATTTGAGGTGATGAATATGCAGGGTCAGAATATTTCTGATGTGATTGAGAAGTATTTTAAGAAAATTCTTTTAGACGAAAAAGAAATAGTCATTAAACGTTCTGAAGTTGCTGAATTATTTAATTGTGTACCATCGCAAATAAATTATGTTATTAACACGCGATTTACTATTCAAAATGGATATGTAGTAGAGAGTAAACGTGGTGGCGGTGGATATATTAGGATAGAAAAGGTAAATCTTTTTGTAGATCAAGAATTTATTCAAACAATAGAAAATTTAATTGGTACAAACGTATCCCAACAAGAAGGTTACGATATTATTCAAAGTTTATATGATGAGAAGACATTGACAAAAAAAGAATCAAATTTAGTTTTAGCTATAATAAAGAAAGATGTTTTTCTTGGTATGGATACAGAATCAGAAAATATGATACGCGCTAAAATGTTGATTAATTTAATTAATCGCTTACGATATGAAGAGTAGAAAGAGGTAATAATATGGATAATTTATTTACGCCGAGTGCAAAAGAAGTTCTTATTCGAGCACAGGAAGCTGCTAAACACTATCGTCAACAAGCCGTTGGTACTGAACATTTACTTTTGGCTTTGTCTGAAGTACAAAATGGTATTGCAGATAAAGTATTGAAACAATTTAATGTTGATCCAGAAGATATAATGGAAGAAATCGAAAGATTCACTGGTTATGGATCATTGAGATTAAATAAAAATGATAATTATTTACCTTACTCACCAAAAGCAAAAATGATTTT
This sequence comes from Dellaglioa sp. CoH-56-MRSF-13, assembly GCF_056782095.1. The sequence goes on from NZ_JBXAYC010000003.1 coordinate 1,675, forward strand.
ATCAATTGCTAACGATGAAGCTAAAAATTTAAATGCAAGTAAGGTGGGTACAGAGCATCTTTTACTAGCGCTAACAAGTAATAATGAAATATTATCATCAAGAATTATGGGCGGATTAAGTGCTGATGTTAAGCAGGTACGTAAAATGATTTTCCGTCAACTTGGTGTCAGTGAAGTTCAGATGAGACAAAAGAATCGTGGTAAACAAACTCCAGAAGAGGGAACACCTACATTAGATGAATTAGCACGTGATTTGACTAAAATGGCTCGTGATAAGCAGATTGACCCTGTAATTGGTCGAGATTCTGAAGTGAAAAGATTAACTCAAGTATTGAGTCGTCGAACTAAGAATAATCCAGTGTTAATTGGTGAACCTGGTGTTGGTAAGACTGCAATCGCTGAGGGGTTTGCTCAACGATTAGTTGACGGAAACGTTCCTGAAGACATGATTGGAAAACGATTAATGATGCTTGATATGGGATCATTAGTTGCGGGAACAAAATATCGTGGTGAATTTGAAGATCGGTTAAAGAAAATATTGAAAGAAGTATACACGACTAAAGATGTTATTTTATTTATTGATGAATTACACACGTTAATTGGTGCAGGGGGTGCAGAAGGTGCAATAGATGCATCTAATATATTAAAACCTGCATTGGCTCGTGGTGAAGTTCAAGTTATTGGTGCAACGACATTAGATGAGTATCAAAAATACATTGAATCTGATGCTGCTTTGGAACGACGTTTTGCGACAATCACAATCAAAGAACCAACAGAAGCACAGACTGTTGATATTTTAAAGGGACTCCGACCTAAATATGAGGCACATCATCGCGTGCAAATTACCGATGATGCAATTGAAGCAGCAGTAGAAATGGGTAATCGATATATTACTGATCGATTCCTACCTGATAAGGCGATTGATTTAATGGATGAAGCCGCTGCTCAGGTTCGTATTGAGCGCCCAAGGACTAAATCAAAATTAAGTAAAAAACAAGATCAACTTGACGAATTGCGTCAACAAAAAGATGATGCAGTTAGTCAGCAAGATTTTGAATTAGCTGCGGGTATTCGTACAAAAGAAATGCGTGTTAAAAAGCAGGTTGAAGATTTAGAAGCCGAAAAAAATGCTGCCGTTAAGTCTAGTGCAGAACATTATGATATAAAGGTAACTAGCGAAGAAATTGCAGGAATTGTTTCTGATTGGACAGGTGTTCCAGTACAACAATTGAATAAAAGTGAAAGTGATCGCTTAATTCATCTTGAAGACATTTTGCATAAACGTGTTATTGGTCAAAATGAGGCAGTTAGCTCAATTGCAAAGGCTATTCGACGTGCTAGAAGCGGATTGAAAAATCCAGCAAGACCAATTGGTTCATTCATGTTCCTTGGGCCAACGGGTGTTGGTAAAACTGAATTAGCTAAGGCACTTGCTGAAGCTATGTTTGGCTCTGAAGAAGCAATGATTCGAGTGGATATGTCGGAATATATGGAAAAATATAGTACAAGTCGCTTGATTGGATCGCCACCAGGTTACGTTGGATATGATGAAGGTGGACAATTGACTGAAAAAGTTCGTCAGACACCATATTCTGTTGTTCTCTTGGATGAAGTTGAAAAAGCGCATCCTGATGTTTTTAATATTTTACTTCAAGTGTTAGATGATGGATACTTAACAGATTCTAAAGGACGTCGTATTGATTTTAGAAATACAATTATCATTATGACATCTAACTTAGGTGCAACTGCCGTTCGTGATGAGAAGTTTGTTGGATTTGGTGTAGAATCTGAAAAAGATGAATATAAGGCAATGTCTGGAAAAATTCGCGCGGCTCTTAAAAAAGCCTTTCGTCCAGAATTTTTAAACCGAATTGATGAATCAATTATATTCCATTCATTAACTAAAGTTGAATTACATGAGATTGTGAAATTGATGACTAAAGAAGTTATTGATAGGTTGAAGGAACAAGATATTAAGGTTAAAATATCACCTGCAGCAATTGATGTGATTGCTAAGGCAGGGTTTGATCCAGAATATGGTGCTAGACCCATTCGTCGTGCATTACAAACAGAAGTTGAGGACCGTCTAAGTGATATTCTTCTTTCTGGTCAAATAAAAGATAATGATAATATTACAATTGGTGCTGTAAAAGGTGTTATCAAAGTAACGATTAAAGAATCAAAAACTAAAGTAGCAGTGAAGTAAACTTAAAAAGGTGTAACTATTCATGTAGTTGCACCTTTTTTATCACTAGAAAAGGAGTGTTATCTATGGAAAAAATAGATCTTATTGTAATTGGTGGAGGCTCTGCTGGAATTGCAGCAGCAAATCGAGCTGGTTCTTTTGGAAAAAAAGTAATTTTAATAGAAGGAAATGAAATTGGTGGAACTTGTGTCAACGTTGGATGTGTACCTAAAAAGATTATGTGGTCTGCAGCAGCGTTAGCACAAGATTTTGATTTAGCTACTGATTATGGGTTTACTAAACAACAGCCGCAACTTGATTTTGAAAAATTAGTTGCTAACCGTTCTGCATATATTGAACGATTACATGGCGCATATTTCAGAAATTTAGATAAAAATCAGGTACAAGTCATTAAAGGCTATGCAAAATTTATTGATAATCAAACAGTTGAAGTTAATGGCTCAAAATATGTCTCAGAGCACATACTAATTGCAACTGGTGGAACACCCAATATACCCGACATTCCTGGCGCAACGTATGGGATTGAATCTAATCAATTCTTTGATGATTTGAAAGAATTACCTGCTAAAGTTGCGGTTATCGGAAACGGTTATATTGGTACTGAACTTGCTGGAACGTTGAATGCACTAGGGTCAAAAGTTCACATGTATGCAAAATACGACACGTTGTTACCTAATTTTGATGAATTAATTTCAACAAATGTAACAGAAACGTATATAGAAAATGGAATTGATATTAGTTTTAACTCAAAGGTGACAGAGTTGAAACGGCGAAGTGATGGTAAATATGAAGTTATTACCAATGATGACTCATTGGTCGTAGATTGTGTTATTTGGGCGGTTGGCCGCCGACCAGTTACCGATAAAATGAATATTTCTGCCACAAATATTAAATTAAATGATAATGGTACTATTGTGGTCGACGAGTATCAAAATACATCAGTTGCTGGTATTTATGCGACTGGGGATGTTATTGGTAAACTTGACTTAACACCTGTTGCAATTGCAGCTAGCCGAAGATTAATGGAGCGTGTGTTTAATAATAAACCTACGGAACATTTAGATTATAAATTGGTACCCACAGTGGTATTCTCACATCCAGTTGCTGGAACGATTGGTTTAACTGAAGCTGAAGCAACTTTAGAATATGGTCAAGAAAATCTAAAAATTTATCGATCATCATTTACACCAATGCGTTATAGTTTAGGTGATAGTAAGGTGAAGGAAAACCTGAAGTTAATTACGGTTGGTAAAGATGAACGAATTGTTGGATTACATGGTGTTGGAGAAGGCATGGACGAAATGCTACAAGGATTTGCAGTAGCAATTAAAATGGGCGCAACTAAAAAAGATTTCGATGATACAGTTGCTATTCACCCAACGAGTGCTGAAGAATTTGTGACGATGACTTAATGAGCACGAACTGTTGACATCCGATTCAATAGCGTATATGATAATTAAATGTATAATACTGTGAATTTTTATAGCTGATTACGATCTATTGTCCGTAAGAAGCCTTATAGAGAGACAAAAATGGTGATTATTTAAAAATAAATAAACTGTTTTTGTTTTTTCTTTTGCCAAAAAAACCGATTTTTTCGTCTAGTATGCAATTTGTAATCAAACTGTAATATAAAATCATCGGACTTTGGCAGGTTTACAGAATAAATTTGAGAGGTGACTAATTTGGCTGGACATTTAGTAAACTACGGTAAACACAGTACACGTAGAAGTTACGCACGTATCAAAGAAGTTTTAGATTTACCTAATTTAATCGAAATTCAAAGTGACTCTTACCAATGGTTCTTGGATGAAGGTCTTCGTGAAATGTTTGAAGACATCATGCCAATTGACGATTTTGCTGGTAACTTATCATTAGAATTTGTTGATTACCAATTATTAGAACCTAAATACACTGTAGATGAAGCACGCGCACATGATGCGAACTATTCGGCTCCATTACATGTTACATTACGTTTAACTAACCATGAAACTGGCGAAATTAAATCTCAAGATGTTTTCTTTGGTGATTTCCCATTAATGACAGAACAAGGAACATTTATCATTAATGGTGCTGAACGAGTTATTGTTTCTCAATTAGTTCGTTCACCAGGGGTTTACTACAATGGTTCATTAGATAAAAATGGCCGTGAAACATATGGCACAACTGTTATTCCTAACCGTGGTGCATGGTTAGAATATGAATCAGATGCTAAAAATATTTCATATGTACGTATTGATCGTACACGTAAAATTCCATTAACTGAATTGGTCCGCGCTTTAGGATTTGGTTCTGATGATGAAATTATTGAAATGTTGGGTAACAATGATAGCTTAATGCTAACACTTGAAAAAGATGTTCATAAAAATACGGATGATTCACGTGTTGAAGAATCTTTAAAAGATGTTTATGAACGTCTACGTCCCGGCGAACCTAAAACAGCTGATAGCTCACGTAGTTTATTGACAGCTCGTTTCTTTGATCCAAAACGTTACGACTTAGCTCCAGTTGGTCGTTACAAAATTAATAAAAAATTAAGCTTGAAAACACGTTTATTGAACCAAACATTAGCTGAAACATTGGCTGATCCAGATACTGGTGAAGTACTTGCACAAAAAGATACCGTAATTGATAAACAAGTTATGGAAACTTTAGCACCATATCTTGATCGTCAAGATTTCAAGACGGTCACATACCACCCATCAGAAGATGGTGTTGTTACTGAACCTATGGTACTTCAAATCGTTAAGGTTTATTCTCAAGTAGACCCAGAACGTGAGATGCCAATGATTGGTAATGGCAATATTGACTTACAATACAAACATATTGTACCTGCTGATATTATTGCTTCAATGAACTATTTCTTTAATTTAAAAGAAAATATTGGTTCTGTGGATGATATTGATCATTTAGGTAACCGTCGTATTCGTTCAGTTGGTGAATTACTACAAAATCAATTTAGAATTGGTTTATCACGTATGGAACGTGTTGTACGTGAACGTATGTCAATTCAAGATACAACAACTGTTACACCACAACAATTGATTAACATTCGTCCTGTTGTGGCTTCTATTAAAGAATTCTTTGGTTCATCTCAATTATCACAATTCATGGATCAAACTAATCCACTTGGTGAATTGACACATAAACGTCGTCTTTCTGCCTTAGGACCTGGTGGTTTGACTCGTGATCGTGCTGGATATGAAGTTCGTGATGTTCATTACACGCATTACGGTCGTATGTGTCCAATTGAAACGCCTGAAGGACCTAACATTGGTTTGATTAATAGTTTATCAAGTTATGCACGTGTTAACCGATATGGTTTTATTGAAACACCTTATCGTCGTGTGAGCTGGGAATCACATCAAGTAACTGATAAAATCGATTACTTGACTGCTGATGAAGAAGATAACTATGTTATTGCACAGGCTAACTCACCATTAAATGAAGATGATTCATTTGTAAATGAACTCGTTATGGCTCGTAATCGTTCAGAAAATATCGAAATCGGTATTGATAAAGTCGATTACATGGATGTTTCACCTAAACAAGTTGTGGCTGTTGCTACAGCATGTATTCCTTTCTTGGAAAATGATGATTCTAACCGTGCCTTGATGGGTGCCAATATGCAACGTCAAGCTGTTCCTTTAATCAATCCTCATTCACCACTTGTTGGTACAGGTATTGAATATAAGGCAGCTCATGATTCTGGTGTCGCTTTAATTAACAAAAACGAAGGTACTGTTGAATACGTTGATGCACGTGAAATTCGTGTTCGTCGTGAAGATGGCGCTTTAGATAAATACAAATTAATGAAATTCCATCGTTCAAATGGTGGTAAAAACTACAATCAACGTCCAATTGTTCGTGTAAACGATCATGTTGATGCTGATGAAATTTTAGCTGATGGTCCTTCAATGGAAAATGGGGAATTAGCTTTAGGCCAAAACCCATTAGTTGCCTTTATGACTTGGAATGGTTATAACTTTGAAGATGCTGTTATCATTAACGAACGTCTTGTTCGTGATGATGTCTACACATCAATTCATATTGAAGAATTTGAATCAGAAGCACGTGATACAAAATTAGGACCTGAAGAAATTACTCGTGAAATTCCTAATGTTGGTGAAGATTCATTAAAAGATCTTGATGAATTTGGTATCGTCCGTATTGGTGCTGAAGTTAATGATGGTGATATCTTAGTTGGTAAAGTAACACCTAAAGGGGTTACTGAATTATCTGCTGAAGAACGTTTATTACATGCTATCTTTGGAGAAAAGGCTCGTGAAGTACGCGATACTTCATTGAAAGTTCCTCATGGTGGTGGCGGTATTGTTCAAGATGTTAAAATCTTTACTCGTGAAGCAGGGGATGAATTAAGTCCTGGTGTTAATATGATGGTTCGTATCTACATTGCACAAAAACGTAAGTTACGTGTGGGTGATAAGATGGCTGGACGTCATGGTAACAAAGGGGTTGTTTCAATCGTTGTCCCTTCTGAAGATATGCCTTACATGCCAGATGGTACACCAGTTGATATTCTTTTGAATCCCATGGGTGTTCCTTCTCGTATGAATATTGGACAAGTTTTAGATCTTCATTTAGGTATGGCTGCTCGTAAATTAGGTATCCATGTTGCAACACCAGTTTTTGATGGTGCTCGCGATTCAGATATCTGGAATGTCTTTAAAGAAGCTGGAATTTCAGATGATGGTAAGACAATCTTATATGATGGACGTACAGGTGATGCATTTGATAACCGTGTTTCTGTAGGTGTTATGTACTATATGAAACTTGCTCACATGGTTGATGATAAAATCCATGCTCGTTCAATAGGACCATACTCATTAGTAACGCAACAACCATTAGGTGGTAAAGCACAATTTGGTGGACAACGTTTTGGTGAAATGGAAGTTTGGGCACTTGAGGCTTATGGTGCTGCTTACACGTTACAAGAAATTTTAACGTATAAATCTGATGATGTTGTGGGTCGTGTGAAAACATACGAAGCAATTGTCAAAGGCGAACCAATTCCTAAACCAGGTGTTCCTGAATCATTCCGTGTTCTTGTTAAAGAATTACAGTCATTAGGATTAGATATGAAAGTACTTGATGCTAAAAAGACTGAAATTGAATTACGTGACATGGATGATGACGATGATGATATCGTTAATGTGGATGCGTTAAGCAAATTAGCTAATGAACAAAAAGAGAAAAAAGCTAAAGAAGAAGCCGAAAAAATGGCTGCTGAAATGAACAAAGAATAATTTTGGCTTAGTTACTGAACTCAAATTTGTGTGGATGAAGCTAATGCTTAGTTTGAGAAATCCAACACACTATAAAACTAAAGGGAGGTCGGTCCTTTGATCGATGTCAATAAATTTGATAGCATGCAAATTGGCTTAGCATCTTCTGATAAGATTAGAAGCTGGTCATATGGTGAAGTTAAAAAGCCCGAAACAATCAATTATCGTACATTAAAACCTGAAAAAGACGGACTATTCGATGAACGTATTTTTGGACCAACAAAAGATTGGGAATGTGCCTGTGGTAAATACAAACGTATTCGCTATAAAGGTATCGTCTGTGATCGTTGTGGTGTTGAAGTTACTCGTTCTAAAGTACGTCGCGAACGTATGGGTCATATTGAATTAGCTGCACCAGTTACACATATCTGGTACTTTAAAGGAATTCCAAGTCGTATGGGTCTTGTCTTAGACATGAGTCCTCGTGCTTTGGAAGAAGTTATCTACTTTGCTTCTTACGTTGTTACTGAACCTGGTAACACACCTCTTGAAAAGAAACAGTTATTAACAGAACGTGAATATCGTGAAAAACGTGAAGAATACGGGACTGAATTCGAAGCTGGAATGGGTGCTGACGCTATTCGTCATTTATTACGTGATGTTAATCTTGCTGGTGAATCTGAAGAATTAAAAGAAGAATTGAAAGATGCTACTGGCCAAAAGAGAACACGTGCTGTTCGTCGTTTGGACATTTTAGAAGCATTCTTACTTTCTGAAAATGAACCTGCATGGATGGTTATGGATGCTGTTCCTATTATTCCACCTGACTTACGTCCAATGGTTCAATTAGAAGGTGGCCGTTTTGCCACTTCTGATTTGAATGATTTATACAGACGGGTTATTAACCGAAATAACCGACTAAAACGTTTATTAGATTTGAACGCTCCTGGTATTATTGTTCAAAATGAAAAACGTATGTTACAAGAAGCTGTTGATGCATTGATTGATAATGGTCGTCGTGGCCGTCCAGTTACTGGACCTGGTAACCGACCATTGAAATCTCTTTCACATATGTTGAAAGGTAAACAAGGACGTTTCCGTCAAAATTTACTTGGAAAACGTGTTGATTATTCAGGCCGTTCAGTTATTGCTGTTGGACCAACGTTACAAATGAATCAATGTGGTATTCCTCGTGAAATGGCTTTGGAATTATTCAAACCATTTATGATGAAAGAACTTGTTAAACGTGAAATGGCTTCAAATATTAAAAATGCTAAACGTAAACTTGATCGTCGCGATGAAGATATCTGGGATGTTTTAGAAGAAGTTATTGTTGAACATCCAGTTCTCCTTAACCGCGCACCAACACTTCATCGTCTTGGTATTCAAGCTTTCGAACCAATTTTAGTTGATGGTAAAGCAATTCGTCTTCATCCCTTAGCTTGTGAAGCTTACAATGCTGATTTTGATGGAGATCAAATGGCTATCCATGTACCTTTATCTGATGAAGCACAAGCAGAAGCTCGTTTGCTTATGTTAGCTGCTCATCATATCTTGGCACCTAAAGATGGTAAACCAGTTGTAACACCTTCTCAAGATATGGTTTTAGGTAACTACTACCTTACAATGGAAGAAGCTGGCCGCGAAGGCGAAGGTATGATCTTTAAAGATGCTAACGAAGCTGTAATGGCTTACCGTAATGGTTACGTTCATTTGCACACTCGTATTGGATTACAAACAGCAACATTAGCTGCTGAAGGTAAACCATTTACAGATTGGCAAAAAGAACGCATTATGATAACAACTGTTGGTAAAGCAATCTTTAATGAAATTTTACCTAATGAATTTGCCTACATTAATGAACCTAAGAATGATAACTTAATTAATAAAACAGCCGACAAATATTTTGTTGAACCTGGTCAAAATATTGGTGATGTTATTAAAGCACAAGAAATTATTTTACCTTTCAAAAAAGGATTCTTGAGTGATATCATTTCTGAAGTTTATAAACGATTTAAAGTAACTGAAACGTCTAAGATGTTAGATCGTCTTAAAAACTTAGGTTATGATCAATCAACACATGCTGGTATTACAGTTGGTATTTCTGATGTAACTGACTTAAAGGAAAAACCTGCAATTATTGAAGAAGCTCATAAACAAGTTGCTTTAGTTGCAAAACAATTCCGTCGAGGTTTGATTACAGAAGATGAACGTTATGAACGTGTTATTGCTATCTGGACACAAGCAAAAGATGATATTCAACAAAAACTAATGGAAGCATTGGGCACACAAAATCCTATTCAAATGATGAGTGATTCTGGAGCCCGTGGTAATATTTCTAACTTTACTCAATTAGCTGGTATGCGTGGTTTGATGGCAGCTCCTAATGGTAAAACAATGGAATTACCTATTATTTCTAACTTCCGTGAAGGTTTGTCAGTGTTGGAAATGTTTATTTCAACTCATGGGGCTCGTAAAGGTATGACTGATACGGCCTTGAAGACTGCCGATTCTGGATACTTGACTCGTCGACTTGTTGATGTTGCTCAAGATGTTATTATTCGTGAGAAAGATTGTTTCACTGATCGTGGCTTAGATGTATCAGCTATTAAAGAAGGAAATGAAATGATCGAACCATTGTATGACCGTATCTTAGGTCGTTATGCAATGAAGACCGTTAAAAATCCTGAAACTGGTGAAGTTATTGTCGCTTCAAACGAAATGATCGAAGAAAGCAAAGCGCAAGCAATTATCGCTGCTGGAATCGAACAAGTAACTATCCGCTCAGCATTTACATGTAACACTAAGCATGGGGTTTGTGAACATTGTTATGGTCGTAATATGGCTACTGGTGATCAGGTTGAAGTTGGTGAAGCAGTTGGTACTGTTGCTGCTCAATCAATCGGTGAACCCGGAACTCAATTAACAATGCGTACTTTCCATACTGGTGGGGTTGCTGGAGATGATATTACACAAGGGTTACCTCGTGTTCAAGAAATCTTCGAAGCACGTAATCCTAAAGGTCGTGCTGAAATTACAGAAGTAACAGGTATGATTGAAGCAATTGAAGAAAATCCTGCTGAACGTACTAAAGAAGTAACAGTTAAAGGTGAAACTGATACACGAACATATAGTTTACCTTATACTGCTGTTCTTAAAGTTGCCGAAGGTGATAAAATTCATCGTGGTGAAGCACTAACAGTTGGTTCAATTGATCCTAAACAATTAATTCAAGTTCGTGATGTTCTTTCTACGGAGAATTATATTCTTCGTGAAGTTCAAAAAGTATATCGTATGCAAGGGGTAGAAATCTCTGATAAGCATGTGGAGGTTATGTCTCGTCAAATGTTACGTAAGGTTCGCGTTATGGATCCCGGTGACACAAATGTATTACCAGGTACTTTAATGGATATCATGGATCTTAAAGAAGATAACTATAAGACATTGATCAAAGGTGGCATTCCAGCTACTTCACGTCCTGTCTTACTTGGTATCACTAAAGCATCTCTAGAAACAAACAGTTTCTTATCAGCTGCATCATTCCAAGAAACAACTCGTGTTCTTACGGATGCTGCTATTCGCGGTAAGAATGATCCATTAATTGGTCTGAAAGAAAATGTTATTATTGGTAAGATTATTCCTGCCGGTACTGGTATGCCAGATTACCGTCAAATTAAACCAAAAGAAACAGGTTCAATTTCAGCTAATGTTTATTCAATCTCAGATATTGAGAAACGAATGAAAGAAGAAGAAGCTAGCGTGAACGATTAACGTCATAGCTAAAAAAGAACAATTCTTATTAATTTAAGAGTTGTTCTTTTTTTTGTGCTTTATTAGCGAACAATTAACGCTTACATTTTAATAACGTCCGCAAACCATTGTATGGGTAAATAGACTGTGTTAATATTGTCATACAATAAAAAATACTGATCACCTATATAATGTCATGATATGGATGCTAGTTTCTACCCGGAGCCGTAAATTCCGGACTATATGTGAGTTAAAGCAAGCATGTATTAGGCATGAAATCCATAGAAAATCCGACTTATTAGTGTGAAAGATAATGTGGAGGATCAAATGAAGAATAGCACGGAATTAGAAAATAGTAGTTTGGATGAATCTAATTTATCAAATTTTAGAGCAGCAATATTAGGATTACAGCATTTATTAGCCATGTATTCAGGCGACATTTTGGTACCATTATTAGTTGGGGCTGCACTTGGGTTTAGTACAAAACAAATTACTTATTTAGTTTCGATGGATATTTTCATGTGTGGGATTGCAACATTATTACAATTGAAACGCACACGTTTTACTGGCATTGGTTTACCTGTAGTACTTGGGTGCGCGATTGAATACGTTGCACCATTGACTGCAGTAGGAAAACATTTTGGATTAGGAACAATGTATGGATCAATTATTGCTGCTGGTATTTTTATATTTCTAATTTCGGGATTCTTTGCAAACATTAGAAAATTCTTCCCACCAGTAGTGACAGGATCATTAATTACGTTAATCGGATTAACGTTAATTCCAGTTGCCTTTACCAACATGGGCGGTGGGGATGTGACAGCCAAATCATTTGGTAGTATCCCTAACTTAATAGTTGCAGGTGTAACCATTGCCGTTATTTTAGGCTTGAACATTTGGGGCCGCGGATTCATTCAACAAGTGGGTATCTTAATTGGTATTTTAGTTGGTGTGGTCGTTGCCTCATTTATGGGAAAAGTAACATTAGACCCAGTTAGCCAAGCTAATTGGTTTCAATTACCCCATGTTTTTATGTTTGCTGCCCCTAAATTTGAATGGTCATCAATTGTGACTATGATATTAGCAGCGTTAACAACTATGATTGAATCAACTGGTGTATTTTTTGCGCTGGGAGATATCGTTGGTCGTCCAATCAGAAAAGATGATTTAAAAAAAGGGTACCGTGCTGAAGGTATCGCAGCTGTTTTAGGTGGTATCTTTAATACGTTCCCATACTCGACATTTTCACAAAATGTTGGAATTGTGCAACTATCAGGAATTAAAACGAAGAAACCTGTTTATTTTTCAGCGTTCTTTTTAATTGCTTTAGGGTTACTTCCTAAAATTGGTGCAGCAGCAACTGTCATTCCAGCAGCCGTTTTAGGTGGTGCTATGTTAGTTATGTTCGGTATGGTTGGTGCACAAGGTATTAAAATGTTGCGCGAAGTTGAAGGTAGTAATAGTAATTTATTAATTATCGGTATTTCGGTCAGCTTAGGACTTGGTGTAACAGTACAACCAGCATTACTCCAAGCATTACCCTTAACAATCCAGACCATTTTTGGTAATGGACTTGTTGTCGGTAGTCTGTCGGCTGTTATCTTAAATATTCTATTCAATTATGGTCATTTGAATGACGCAATCGAAGATTAAAGTAAAAGCTAAGCAAATTTGCTTAGCTTTTTTATTTATATGAAGAAAGATAACGCAATAGTAATATAAACGCCAAACGTTATATGTGGGACAAATGGGAAAAATTGATATCGACTCTGTTTTACAGTAAAAAAGTAGATAAGTGAGCTGATACAAGCAAAAAGAGTGGCAATCAAACAAAAATGAACACCAAATGTTAGTTGAATGATAATCAGTAAAATAAAATCGCCAAGGCCGAGCTTTTGTTGAAAACATAAGACAAATAGAAACAGACTGAATAAGCTAATTGCTATTAGTGAGTCTGGAAACCCAAATAACAGATAATGCCACAGGATGAATAGTATTCCACCACCGATAGTTAAGCGACCAGAAATCAGTCGGTTAGTGAAATCCATAGCTGATAGAAAAGTTAAATAAAATAAGAACGTTATAAGTAATAGAAATTCAAAAAGAGATAGTTGAGTGAAAGATAAGGGCAACATGGCGGCCAAACTACATTCAAAAATAAATGAATAGGCTGGGAATTCTCCCTTGCAGAATCGACAGTGTCCGTGTAATCTAAGATAAGCGTAGATAGGAATTAGATCAAACCAAGGTATTTTTGTACCACAATAGTCGCAGATTGATCTTTTGTTGAATTGATTCTGATTCAATGCACAGCGTGTGGCAATGCAGGTGATGAATGAACCTAGGCAAGCACCTAGTAAAAATAAATAACTAATTAACATAATTTAAATCCTCCTATTAAAAAATACGCTTTTTAGTGTAAATACCATTGACGTATATTAAATACCGTGATATTCTGTGTAAGGTGCTTTTTGTGAACAGTTAATTCATCTACATAGTTGAGATTCTGTATAACAGCAGCGCATTATAAGACAGACGTCTAGGACGTTATTTTTTATTATTAAAAAATGAACCACCTGGATGTGTGGACTTAAAAAACAATTAACCTATAATAAGGAAGGAGGAAACTTTAGATGCCAACAATTAATCAATTAGTTCGTAAAGGTCGTAATTCTAAAGGTTCAAAATCTGGTGCACCCGCATTAAACTTCGGGTATAACAGTTACAAAAAAGTTCAAACAGATAATCCTGCACCACAAAAACGTGGGGTTGCTACTCGTGTCGGAACAATGACACCTAAAAAGCCTAACTCTGCTTTACGTAAATATGCGCGTGTGCGTTTATCTAACTTACTTGAAGTTACAGCTTACATTCCTGGTATTGGACATAACTTGCAAGAACATAGTGTTGTTCTTATTCGTGGTGGCCGTGTAAAAGATTTACCTGGGGTACGTTACCATGTTATCCGTGGTGCTCTTGATACAGCCGGTGTTGCTGATCGTAAACAAAGTCGTTCAAAATACGGCGCAAAGAGACCTAAATAAGAATAAAGTTATTCTAATAAAAATAGAATCTAAGGAGGTTATTTAGATGCCAAGAAAAGGCCCAGCTCCAAAACGAGAAGTATTGCCTGATCCAATTTACAATTCTAAATTAGTAACACGTTTAATCAACCGTTTAATGTTAGATGGTCGTCGTGGTACTGCATCAAAGATCTTGTATGATGCATTCGAAATGATTAAAGAACAAACAGGAAACGAACCTAATGAAGTTTTTGATGAAGCTATGAAAAACATCATGCCTGTACTTGAAGTTAAAGCTCGCCGTGTCGGTGGTTCTAACTACCAAGTGCCAATTGAAGTTCGCCCTGATCGTCGTTCAACTTTAGGTTTACGTTGGTTAGTAAGTTACGCACGTTTACGTGGGGAACATACTATGCCAGAACGTTTAGCTAAAGAAATCATGGATGCAGCAAACAATACTGGTGCATCAGTTAAGAAACGTGAAGATACACATAAAATGGCTGACGCTAATAAAGCATTCGCACATTACCGCTGGTAATTTTATAAAAGAATGGCTATTATATGATTTTGATAATCGATATAGTAGTCATTTTTTTGAATCTATTTTAGAATCGAAAGGAGATACTACAAAATGGCAAATAAACGCGAATTCCCACTAGAAAAAACGCGTAATATCGGGATTGTTGCTCATATCGATGCTGGTAAGACAACAACTACTGAACGTATTTTATACTATACTGGTAAAATTCATAAAATTGGTGAAACTCATGAAGGAGCTTCACAAATGGATTGGATGGAACAAGAACAAGAACGTGGTATCACAATCACATCAGCTGCAACAACTGCTGAATGGAAAGAACATCGTATTAATATCATCGATACTCCAGGACATGTGGATTTCACTATTGAAGTTGAACGTTCACTTCGTGTCTTAGATGGAGCCGTTGTTGTTTTAGATGGTCAATCTGGTGTTGAACCACAAACTGAAAACGTTTGGCGTCAAGCTACAACATATTCAGTTCCTCGTATCGTTTTCATCAATAAGATGGATAAAATGGGTGCTAATTTTGATTACTCAGTAGGCACAATCAAAGATCGTCTTCAAGTAAATGCTGTTCCTATCCAAATGCCAATTGGTGCTGAAGATGATTTTGAAGGTGTTATTGATTTAATCGAAATGAAAGCCGATTTATATGATAACGAAGATTTAGGTGCTACATGGGAAAGTATTGACGTTCCTGAAGAATATTTAGAAGAAGCTACAAAACGTCGCGAAGCTTTAGTTGAAGCCGTTGCTGATGTTGATGAAAAGCTTATGGAAAAATATCTTGATGGTGTGGAAATTACTAAAGATGAAATCAAAGCTGCTATCCGTAAAGCAACATTAAATCTTGAAATGTACCCAGTTCTTGCTGGTTCAGCATTTAAAAACAAGGGTGTTCAAATGATGTTGGATGCTGTTAATGATTTCTTACCATCTCCTTTAGATGTTAAACCTTATAACGCAGTAGATCCTAAAACAGATGAAGAAGTTGAAATCACAGCCGGTGATGACAAAGATTTCGCTGCTTTAGCATTTAAAATTGCAACGGATCCCTTCGTTGGTCGTTTAACATTCTTCCGTGTTTACTCAGGTACATTACAAGCTGGTTCTTATGTCTTGAACTCTACTAAAGACACGCGTGAACGTGTTGGTCGTATCCTTCAAATGCATTCAAATCACCGTAATGAAATTCCTGAAGTATTCTCTGGTGATATTGCTGCTGCTATTGGTTTGAAAAATACGACAACTGGTGATTCATTAACGGATGAAAAACATCCATTAATCCTTGAATCAATGGAATTCCCTGAACCAGTTATCCAAGTATCTATCGAACCAAAAACAAAAGCTGATCAAGATAAGATGGATATCGGTTTACAAAAACTAGCAGAAGAAGATCCTTCATTCAAGGCTGAAACTAACCCTGAAACTGGTGAAACTTTAATCGCTGGGATGGGTGAATTGCATTTGGATATCATCGTTGATCGTATGAGACGTGAATTTAACGTTGAAGCTACTGTTGGTGAACCACAAGTTGCCTACCGTGAAACATTTACAAAAACTGTTTCTGCACAAGGTAAATTCGTTCGTCAATCTGGTGGTAAAGGTCAATATGGTGATGTTACAGTTGAATTCTCACCTAATGAAGAGGGTGGCGGTTTCGCATTCGAAGACGCTATCGTCGGTGGGGTTGTTCCTCGTGAATATATTCCTTCAGTTGAACAAGGTTTGAGAGAAGCTATGCAAAATGGTGTTCTTGCAGGCTACCCACTTATTGATGTTAAAGCTAAGTTATATGATGGATCATATCATGATGTCGATTCTAACGAATCAGCATTTAAGGTAGCTGCCTCAATGGCATTGAGAAAAGCTGCTAAGAGTGCTGGTGCTGTTATTCTTGAACCAATGATGAAAGTTGAAGTTGTCGCTCCTGAAGATTACTTAGGTGATGTTATGGGACATGTAACTGCTCGTCGTGGACGTGTTGAAGGTATGGAAGCTCGCGGAAATGCACAAGTTGTTAACGCAATGGTTCCTCTTTCAGGTATGTTCGGTTACGCAACTACTTTACGTTCTTCTACACAAGGACGTGGTACATTCACAATGACATTTGATCATTACGAAGCTGTACCAAAATCAATCCAAGAAGAAATTATGAAGAAAAACGGAACAGCTACTGATTAATTAGTTGGTCTGAATTATAAAAGAAGTTATCACTTGTTGATAGCTTCTTTTTTTGTGGTAAAATAACATTTGGAAAATAAAAAAAGTTTTAAAAATGTTAATTATGATTATATAATGAGAAACTTTGAAAAAAAATAAGAAAGCACTTGCCATAAGGCTTTATCTCTAGTAGTATAGATAAGTACCCAAAAACAGATGGCGTATTACGCCCTGCGATAGGGTTTCATAGAATGAGCTAAGATGTGAAAGATTGCGACACGCCCGGCAGCTTTGCCACGCAAGGTGTGTCGGTCACTTACACGGAGCTAGTCTTATTTTTAAAATAGACGAAGGAGGGAACAAAATGGCAAAACAAAAAATTCGTATTCGCTTAAAAGCTTACGAACACCGTATTTTAGACCAATCTGCTGACAAGATTGTTGAAACTGCAAAAAGAACAGGGGCAACAATTTCTGGACCAATTCCATTGCCAACAGAACGTACATTATACACAGTTTTACGTTCACCACATAAGCATAAAGATTCACGTGAACAATTCGAAATGCTTACACATAAACGTTTGATTGATATCGTTAACCCAACACCTAAGACAGTTGATTCATTGATGAAACTTGACTTACCTAGTGGCGTTGATATTGAAATCAAATTATAAAACAGAGTTACAAAAATAAAAATACAAACATATTGGAGGTGTACTCATGACTACAAAAGGAATCTTAGGAAAAAAAGTAGGTATGACACAAGTTTTTACTGAAAATGGTGAATTGGTACCAGTTACAGTGATTGAATCTACGCCAAACGTTGTTTTACAATTGAAAACAATTGAAAACGATGGTTACGAAGCAATTCAATTAGGTTACCAAGACATGCGCGAAGTATTAACAAACAAACCTGCTAAAGGTCATGCAGCAAAAGCAAATACTACTCCTAAGCGCTTCGTTCGTGAAATTAACGATGTTGAGCTTGGAGAATATAACGTAGGTGACGAAATTAAAGTTGATACATTCTCAGCTGGCGATATCGTTAACGTTACGGGTACGTCTAAGGGACATGGTTTCCAAGGAAATATCAAACGTTGGGGACAATCACGAGGTCCTATGACTCATGGTTCTCGTTATCATCGTCGTCCTGGTTCAATGGGTGCCGTTATTAACCGTGTATTCAAAGGTAAGAGATTACCAGGTCGCATGGGTGGCAAACGCGTAACTGTCCAAAACTTGGAAATTATTCGTGTTGACGTTGATAGTAATGTTATCTTGATTAAAGGTAACGTACCAGGCGCAAACAAAACATTAGTTACAATTAAAAACGTCACAAAAGACGCTAAATAACAGGAAGGAGGAATTTCAAAATGCCAACAGTCGCATTATTAAAACAAGATGGTACTAAAAATGGTGAAGTTGAATTAAACGACGCTATTTTTGGAATCGAACCTAACGACAATGTCATTTTTGACGCCGTAATCATGCAACGTGCATCATTACGTCAAGGAACTCATTCAGTTAAAAACAAAAGTGCAGTTTCAGGTGGTGGTAGAAAACCATGGCGCCAAAAAGGTACAGGTCGTGCTCGTCAAGGATCTATCCGTAGCCCACAATGGCGTGGTGGTGGTGTCGTATTTGGCCCTACTCCTCGTTCATACAGTTACAAATTACCTAAAAAAGTTCGCCGTTTAGCTCTTAAATCAGTACTTTCACAAAAAGTATTGGATAACAGCGTGGTTATGGTCGATGCACTTAGCTTCGAACAACCAAAGACAAAAACTTTCAAAGAAGTTTTAAGTAACTTAGATATCAACAAAAAAGTATTAATAGTTCTTGAACCTGGCAATGATTTCGTTGCTTTAGCAGCTCGTAACTTACAAAATGTTACAGTAGTAGAAGCTAAAGGTGTTAACGTTCTTGACGTTATCAACAATGATAAATTAGTCATGACTCAAGCAGCTCTTTCTCAAGTAGAGGAGGCTCTTTCATAATGGAATCAAGAGATATTATCTTACGCCCAGTCATCACCGAAGCAGCAATGGATAGAATGGCTAACAAAGTTTACACATTCGACGTTGATACTCGTGCAACTAAAATTGAAGTCAAAAAAGCTATTGAAGATATTTTTGGCGTTAAAGTTGTAAAAGTAAATATCATGAATGTTAAAGGTAAGTTAAAACGTCAAGGTCGCTATGCTGGTTATACTAAAAAACGCCGTAAAGCAATTGTTACTTTAACTGCCGACTCAAAAGAAATCCAATTATTCGAAGAATAATCTAAAATTTTGTAAACTAGGAGGAAAACAACGTGGGAATTAAAAAATTCAAACCAACCACTAACGGTCGTCGTAATATGACTGGTTCTGATTTCTCAGAAATTACTAAATCAACTCCTGAAAAATCATTACTAGAATCAAAAAGCAGAACTGCCGGCCGTAATAACTATGGTCGCATTACTGTTCGTCACCGTGGTGGTGGTCATAAACGTCAATACCGTTTGATCGATTTCAAGCGTGTTAAAGACAATGTAACAGCAACTGTTAAAGCAATTGAATATGATCCAAACCGTTCAGCTAATATTGCATTATTACAATATACTGATGGTATCAAATCATACATCATTGCTCCTAAAGGATTAGAAGTTGGCATGATGGTTCAATCTGGTAAAGAAGCAGATATCAAGGTTGGTAACGCATTAGCTCTTCAAGATATCCCAGTTGGTACAATTATTCATAATGTCGAATTAAAACCAGGTAAGGGTGGACAACTTGCTCGTTCAGCCGGTGCTTCTGCACAATTACTTGGTAAAGAAGGTAAATACGTCCTTGTTCGTTTGACATCAGGCGAAGTTCGCATGATCTTATCAACATGTCGCGCATCTATCGGTGCTGTTGGTAACGAACAACATGAATTAATCAAAATTGGTAAAGCTGGTCGTGCTCGTTGGGCTGGTAAACGTCCTACAGTTCGTGGATCAGTTATGAATCCTAACGATCATCCTCATGGTGGTGGTGAAGGTAAAGCTCCAATTGGTCGTCCATCACCTATGTCTCCTTGGGGTCAAAAGACGATGGGTTACAAAACACGTTCAAAGAAAAACCAATCAGACAAATTTATCGTACGTGGACGCAACAAGAAATAATTTACTTGTTGCTTAAGCTATATTCCGGAAGGAGGATTCACATTGAGTCGTAGTCTAAAAAAAGGACCATTCGTCGATGAACATTTGATGAAAAAGGTCGAAGCACAAACTGATCAAGAAAAGAAAACAGTTATCAAAACATGGTCACGTCGTTCAACAATCTTCCCTAACTTCATTGGTCTAACTATCGCTGTATATGATGGACGTAAACACGTTCCAGTTTTTATGCAAGAAGATATGGTTGGTCATAAGTTGGGTGAATTTGTTCCAACACGTACTTTCCGTGGTCACGGATCTGACGATAAGAAAACTACAGTTAAATAAAGGAGGTTATACACATGGCTGAACAAGTAACATCAGCAAAAGCAACCGCCAAAACTGTTCGTATTCCAGCGCGTAAAGCTCGCTTGGTAATCGATCTTATCAGAGGTAAAAGTGTTGCTGAAGCTATCGGTATTTTGAGATTTACTCCCAGAGCCGGAAGCCCAATCATTGAAAAAGTTTTACTTTCTGCTGTAGCTAATGCAGAAAATAATTTTGATTTAGATGGTGAAAACTTAGTTATTACTGATATTTTTGCTAACGAAGGACCAACTTTAAAACGTTTCCGTCCTCGTGCTAAAGGATCAGCTTCACCAATTAACAAACGTACGAGTCACATTACAGTAGTTGTATCTGAAACTACAAAATAAGGAGGGATAACGCGTGGGTCAAAAAATAAATCCAACGGGATTACGTGTAGGTATCATTCGTGATTGGGATTCAAAATGGTATGCAGAAAAAGATTTTGCAAACTACCTTCATGAAGATTTACACATCCGTAAATACATTCAAGAAAAATTAACCGACGCTTCTGTCTCTATCGTTGAAATCGAACGCGCTGCAAAACGTGTTAACGTTTCAATCCATACTGCTAAACCTGGTATGGTTATCGGTAAAGGTGGAGCTGAAGTTGAAAAACTTCGTAAAGAATTAAATGATTTAACAGGTAAACGTGTGCATATCAACATTGTTGAAATCAAACGTCCTGATTTAGATGCTCAATTAGTCGGCGAAAACGTTGCGGAACAATTAGAAAACCGTGTCGCATTCCGTCGTGCTGTTAAACAAGCTATGCAACGTACAATGCGCTCTGGTGCTAAAGGTATCAAAGTTCAAGTTGCTGGCCGTCTTAACGGAGCTGATATGTCTCGTGTTGAAAGCTACTCAGATGGTACAGTTCCATTACATACCTTAAGAGCAGATATTGACTACGCTTGGGTTGAAGCAATGACTACTTACGGTAAATTAGGCGTTAAAGTCTGGATCTACCGTGGTGAAATCTTACCAGCTAAGAAAAACGCTGTGAAAGGAGGGAAATAACCTATGTTAGTACCTAAACGTACAAAATTCCGTCGTGAATTCCGTGGTAAAATGCGTGGGGAAGCTAAAGGTGGCAAAGAAGTCGCTTTTGGAGAATTCGGTTTACAGGCTCTTGAATCATCATGGATCACTAACCGTCAAATCGAAGCTTCTCGTGTCGCTATTAACCGTCATATGAAACGTGGTGGGAAAGTATGGATTAAAATTTTCCCTCATAAATCATATACTGCAAAAGCAATTGGTGTTCGAATGGGTTCTGGTAAAGGTGCTCCTGAAGGATGGGTAGCTCCAGTTAAACGTGGAAAGATCATGTTTGAAGTTGCCGGTGTTCCCGAAGAAGTTGCTCGCGAAGCTTTACGCTTAGCATCAAACAAACTTCCAGTGAGAACTAAAATTGTAAAACGTGAGGAAGTAGGTGGCGAATCACATGAAGGCTAAGGAAATTAATGAATTAACCACTGCTGAAATGATTACCAAAGAACAAGAATTTAAAGATGAATTGTTTAACTTACGCTTCCAATTAGCTACCGGTCAATTAGAAAATACCGCACGCTTAAGTGAAGTACGTAAAACAATTGCTCGTATTAAAACGGCATTACGCCAACAAGAATTAAACAAGTAGATTACGAAAGGGAGGCCATTTACGCATGAGTGAAACTCGTAACCAACGTAAAGTCTATCAAGGACGCGTTGTATCCGACAAAATGGATAAAACGATTAGTGTTCTTATCGAAACATACAAGACACACAAAACCTACGGTAAACGTGTGACTTATTCTAAAAAATTCTATGCACATGATGAAAATAACGAAGCAAAAATCGGCGATATCGTTCAAATTATGGAAACTCGTCCGTTGTCAGCAACTAAGAGATTCCGTTTATTAGATATCGTTGAAAAAGCAGTTATTGCTTAAGCATAATTGCCATTCGTATTTCTAATTTGCTATCGAAAGGAGGACACTTACTGTGATACAAACAGAAAGTCGTTTAAAAATTGCCGACAATTCAGGCGCAAAAGAAATCTTAACTATTAAAGTTTTAGGTGGATCAAAGCGTAAAACTGCTAATATCGGTGACGTTATTGTTGCTACTGTTAAACATGCAACACCAGGTGGTGTTGTCAAAAAAGGTGAAGTTGTTAAAGCTGTAATCGTACGTACAAAATCAGGTGCTCATCGCGCTGACGGTTCATACATCAAATTTGATGAAAATGCTGCCGTTATCATCCAAGATGATAAAAGCCCTAAAGGTACACGTATCTTTGGACCTGTTGCACGTGAATTACGTGATAACAATTTCATGAAGATTGTTTCTTTAGCACCCGAAGTATTATAAGAAATCCATCGGAAAACAAGGAGGTGCGCTAAATGTTCGTCAAAACTGGTGATAAAGTTCAATTAATTGCAGGTAAAGATAAAGGTAAACAAGGTACTGTTACTAAAGTTTTCCTTAAAGATGACCGTGTGATTGTTGAAGGCATGAATATTGCAAAAAAACATCAAAAACCTAGTAACTCGAATCCACAAGGTGGCATCGTGGATATAGAAGCACCAATTCACGTTTCAAACGTGATGCTTATCGACCCATCTACAAACGAACCAACTCGTGTTGGCTTCAAAGTTGTAGACGGCAAGAAAGTTAGAGTTTCTAAAAAATCAGGTGAAACTGTTAAATAGACCTACTGAAAGGAGGACACTTTCTTCATGACTAACCGTTTAAAAGAAAAGTTCACTAATGAAATTACACCATCTATGATGGAAAAATTTAACTACACATCAATTATGCAAACACCTCAAGTTGATAAAATTGTTATCAACATGGGTGTTGGTGATGCTGTTACTAATGCTAAAAATTTAGATAAAGCTGTTGAAGAATTAGCTTTAATCGCTGGTCAAAAACCTTTGGTTACAAAAGCTAAAAAATCAATTGCTGGCTTCCGTTTACGTGAAGGTATGCCAATCGGTGCTAAAGTTACTTTACGTGGCGAACGCATGTACGATTTCTTAGATAAATTAGTTTCAGTTTCATTACCTCGTGTGCGTGATTTCCGTGGCGTTAGCAAAAAAGCCTTTGATGGCCGTGGTAACTATACTTTAGGTGTTCGCGAACAATTAATTTTCCCAGAAATCGATTTTGATGATGTGGATAAAGTTCGTGGAATGGATATCGTTATTGTTACAACTGCTAATACTGATGAGGAATCAAAAGAATTACTCACACAATTAGGTATGCCGTTTTCTAAATAATAAGGAGGTTACAAAGCTTTGGCTAAAAAATCATTAATTGCAAAGAACAAACGTCCAGCAAAATTCTCTACACAAGCTTATACACGTTGCGAACGTTGTGGTCGCCCACATTCTGTTTATCGTAAATTTAAATTATGCCGTATTTGTCTTCGTGACCTTGCTCACAAAGGCCAAATTCCTGGTATGAAAAAAGCTAGCTGGTAAATCTAAAAGACAAGTTAAAGGAGGGTAAACTCAATGGTCATGACTGATCCGATCGCAGACTTTTTAACTCGTATCCGTAATGCAAACATGGTACGGCATGAGTCTTTAGAAGTGCCTGCTTCAAAAATCAAACGTGATATCGCTGAAATCCTTAAAAATGAAGGTTTCGTACGTGATATCGAATACATCGATGATGACAAACAAGGTATTATCCGTGTATTTTTAAAATTTGGAAAAGACAACGAACGTGTAATCTCTGGTATTAAACGTATCTCAAAACCAGGATTACGTACGTACGTTCAAGCTGATGCAGTTCCTAAAGTATTAAATGGTTTAGGAATCGCAGTTATCTCAACATCAGAAGGTGTGATGACAGATAAAGATGCACGCGCCAAACAAATTGGTGGCGAAGTCTTAGCATACATCTGGTAATCAATTAATTCGTAAGGAGGTGTCACTCGCGTGAGTCGTATAGGTTATAAAGAAATCGTTCTTCCTGCTGGTGTAGAAGTTACACAAGAAGGTCAAATGGTTACAGTAAAAGGCCCCAAAGGTGAATTAACTCGTAAGTTCTCTAGTGCTATTACAATGCATGTTGAAGGTCTTTCAGTTAAATTTACTCGTGAAAGTGACGATAAAAGCACTCGTGCCTTACATGGTACAATGCGTGCCAACGTAAACAACATGGTTCTTGGTGTTACAGAAGGTTTCAAAAAAGAACTTGAGTTGATTGGTGTTGGTTATCGTGCACAATTACAAGGGAAAAAATTAGTATTAAATGTTGGTTATTCACATCCAGTGGATTTTGAAGAACGCGAAAACTTAACTGTTGAAGTTCCTGCAAATACAAGTATTATTATTTCAGGTATCAGTAAACAAGAAGTTGGCGATCTTGCCGCAGAAATTCGTGCCGTTCGTCCTCCAGAACCTTATAAAGGTAAAGGAATTCGTTACGTTGGCGAATATGTTCGTCGTAAAGAAGGTAAAACAGGTAAATAATGCTGCTTAGCATTGCTTACTTTGTTTTTGAATAAAATCAAGAGGTGAAAATTGTGATTACAAAACCAGATAGAAATAAAACACGTTCAAAACGTCATTTACGTGTTCGTGGCAAGATTTCTGGAACTGCAGAGTGCCCACGCTTAAACGTATTCCGTTCTAATAACCACATCTACGCTCAAGTAATTGATGACGTAGCGGGTGTAACGCTAGCAAGTGCCTCAACAATTGATAGTGAAGTAACTGGCGACAGTAAAGTAGCAAAAGCTACTGCTGTTGGCGCATTAGTTGCTAAACGTGCTAATGACAAAGGTATCAAAGCTGTTGTTTTTGATCGTGGCGGATACTTATACCATGGACGCGTTGCTGCTTTAGCTGAAGCAGCTCGTGAAAATGGATTAGAATTCTAAGAAAGGGAGGAAATAGTTTATGACTTTCATTGATCCAACTCATTTAGATTTAGAAGATCGTGTTGTTGCGATTAACCGTGTTACTAAAGTTGTAAAAGGTGGACGTCGTCTACGTTTTGCTGCATTAGTTATTGTCGGTGATCACAATGGTCATGTAGGCTTCGGTACAGGTAAAGCTCAAGAAGTTCCTGAAGCAATCCGTAAAGCAGTTGAAGATGCTAAAAAGAACTTGATTGAAGTACCTATGGTCGGTACGACACTTCCTCACGAAGTTCTCGGTCAATACAGTGGTGGACGCATTATGCTTAAACCAGCTGTTGAAGGTTCTGGAGTTGCCGCTGGTGGTTCAGTTCGTGCCGTTATGGAACTTGCTGGAGTAGCAGATGTAACAAGTAAATCATTAGGCTCAAATACACCAATCAACGTTGTTCGCGCAACAATGGATGGTTTAAAGAAAATGAAGAGTGCTGAAGAAGTTGCTGCATTACGTGGCGTTTCTATTCAACACTTAGCTGACTAGGAGGACTAAAACATGACAGATTTAAAAATTACATTAAAACGCAGTGTCATCGGACGTCCTCAAAATCAACGCGAAATCGTTAAAGCTTTCGGTTTACACCGTATTAGCAGCTCTGTTATTCGTCCTAATGACGCAGTAACACGAGGCGTTATCGCCAAGATTTCTCATTTAGTGGACGTTGAAGAAGTTAAATAACATCAACATCTTGTTTGCAGTTTAAAATAAGGAGGTGCCAACCCTATGAAATTACATGAATTAAAACCAAGTGAAGGTTCTCGCTCAGTACGTAACCGTGTCGGACGTGGAACATCTTCAGGTAATGGTAAAACTTCTGGACGTGGTCAAAAAGGCCAAAAAGCCCGTAGTAAAGTACGTTTAGGTTTTGAAGGTGGACAAATGCCTTTATTCCGTCGTATGCCAAAACGTGGATTTAATAACTTCAACCGTAAAGAATATGCAGTTGTCAATTTAGATAGCTTAAACAAATTCGAAAACGGTGCTGAAGTAACACCAGCATTACTTGTTGAATCAGGTATTGTTAAGAACGAAAAATCAGGAATTAAAATTTTAGCTTCCGGCGAACTTAACAAGAAATTATCTGTTAAAGCAGGTAAATTCTCAGCTGCTGCTAAAGAAGCTATTGAAGCTGCCGGTGGTCAAACAGAGGTGATCTAATGCTTAAAGTGATGAAAAATGCATTAGCTGTGAAAGAAATCCGTCAAAAGATTTTTTTCACTTTATGCGTTTTAATTGTCTTTCGCTTAGGTACTTTTATAACAGTTCCTGGAATTAACCATGCTGCAATTGCTAGTGCAACAAGTAGTAACTTAGTTAGTCTTCTTAACACTTTTAGTGGTGGTGGATTAACTAATTACTCAATTTTCGCAATGGGGGTTTCACCCTACATTACAGCTCAAATTGTTATTCAATTACTACAAATGGACATTGTTCCTCGTTTTGTAGAATGGAGTAAGCAAGGTGAAGTTGGTCGTCGTAAATTGAATCAAGCTACACGTTACCTAACAATTGTCTTAGCATTTGTTCAATCTGTAGGTATCACCGCAGGGTTAGACTCATTAAGTAGTTTAGGTTTGGTTAACAATCCAAGTACGCAAACATATGTTGTTTTGGGCGTTATTTTAACAGCCGGAACAATGTTTACGACTTGGTTAGGTGATATGATTACTGAACGTGGTATTGGGAATGGTGTTTCCATGTTAATCATGGCAGGTATCGTTTCTCGTATTCCAGGTGGTATTAAACAGATTTTCAATGAACAAATTTTCCAAGCTGATAAAGGTGATCTTTGGGGGGGCATCTTGTTCATAGTTATCTTGCTCGTTATTATTTTTGCAATCGTAACTTTTGTAACATATGTTCAACAAGCTAACTATAAGATTCCAATTCAATACACAAGACGTGTTGCTGGTGCGACAGATAGTTCATATCTGCCACTTAAGGTAAACGTTGCGGGTGTTATCCCCGTTATTTTTGCGAGTTCGTTCATTGCAACACCCCAAACTGTGCTTTTGGCATTCCAAAGCTCACAAGGGGACACGACTTGGTATAAAGTATTAAGTCAAGTTTTCAACATGCAAACAACATACGGAGCCATCCTATATACCGTATTGATTGTCTTGTTCACATTCTTCTACGCTTTCGTACAGGTAAATCCTGAGAAACTCTCAGAGAATTTACAAAAACAAGGAAGTTATATTCCAAGTGTTTGGCCTGGTAAAGCAACAGAAAAATATGTTTCAAAATTATTAATGCGTTTAAGTACTGTTGGTTCATTATTCTTAGGATTTGTTGCTTTAATTCCATTATTAGCATCAAGTTTGTTCGGATTAGATGAATCAGTTGGTTTGGGTGGTACTAGTCTGTTGATTGTCGTTGGGGTTGCTCTTGAAACTATTCGTCAATTAGAGGGTATGATGATGAAACGTAAGTACGTCGGATTCATTAGATAATCGATAAAAAACAAATTTTAAACTGAGAATTAGGTTAGGCTGATGCCTAACCATTTCTCATATTAGGAGGATATTCATGACTAAAATGAACCTGATGTTAATGGGTTTACCTGGTGCAGGTAAGGGAACACAAGCTGAAAAGATTGTCGACGCTTTCCACATCGCTCATATCTCTACGGGAGACATCTTCCGTGCAGCAATGAAAAATGAAACACCAATGGGACTTGAAGCTAAAAAGTATATCGATCGTGGTGACCTTGTTCCTGATGAAGTCACAAATGGCATTGTCAAAGAACGATTAGCTGAAGATGATATTCAAGATGGCTACATGCTTGATGGGTTTCCAAGAAATATGGCACAAGCTGTTGCCTTGGACGAAATCGGTAAGGACCTTGGAAAACCTCTTAACGCAGTCATTGACATTCATGTTGATCCTGAATCTCTAATCGAACGTTTAACTGGTCGTTACATTTGTCGTAATTGTGGAGCTACATATCACAAAATCTTCAACCCCACAAAGGTTGAAGGAACATGTGATCGCTGTGGGCAACATGAATTTTATCAACGTGAAGATGACAAACTTGAAACGGTTAAAAATCGTTTAGAAGTTAACATCAAAATGAATACACCGTTATTAGATTTTTACGAACAACGTCATCTATTGTATACAGTAGATGGTAACCGCGATATTGAAGATGTATTTGCAGATATTGAAACGATTTTAAACAATCTCAAGTAATCTGAGTATTCCGCTGCAAAGTAATTGTGCCGGAGTGGCTAACTTGCATCTGAGATAGCGGTATGATAGAATAATTCCGGTTTATCTTTTCAGGAGGATATTTGTAATAATATCCTGATAAGAACGGGTGAGAGTGTCTAATTCTCGCCATTTTTACATGTAAAGTTAAAACACGATTTTAAGGAGGTACATTTACGTGGCGAAAGAAGAAGTAATTGAGATTGAGGGTACGGTCCGTGAAACGTTACCCAATGCGACTTTTCGAGTTGTACTTGAAAATGATCATGAAATTTTAGCTCATGTCTCTGGTAAAATTCGTAAGAATTATATTCGTATTTTACCTGGTGATAAAGTGACGGTTGAAATGTCTCCTTACGATTTAAGTAAGGGTCGTATTACTTATCGCTTTAAATAGATTGTACTTCAAAAACTTTTAGGAGGTATAATTCAATGAAAGTAAGACCATCAGTAAAACCAATGTGTGAACATTGTAAAGTTATCAAGCGCAAAGGTCGAGTTATGATCATTTGTAGCGCAAATCCAAAACATAAACAACGTCAAGGATAATAAAAATTAGGAGGTGTAATTGTTATGGCTCGTATTGCAGGTATTGATATTCCACGTGATAAAAGAATCGTGGTAGCATTAACTTACATTTATGGAATCGGTAATACAACTGCTGCTAAGATCTTGGTAGAAGCAGAAGTATCAGAAGATATTAGAACTCGTGATTTAACAACTGACCAAGAGGATGCAATCCGTAAAGTTGTTGATCAATTTAAAATTGAAGGTGACTTACGTCGCGAAATCAGTTTAAACATTAAACGTCTCCAAGAAATTGGAACGTACCGAGGCATGCGTCATCGTCGTGGTTTACCAGTTCGTGGACAAAACACGAAAAACAACGCTCGTACACGTAAAGGCCCAGCTACATCAATTGCAGGCCGCAAGAAATAATTACTAGATTAAGGAGGTAATACTATTTATGGCAACTAAGAAAGTTTCTCGCAAACGCCGTGTTAAAAAACATATTGAAGCCGGTGTTGCACATATTCATTCTACTTTTAACAATACACTTGTTATGATTACTGATGTTAACGGTAACGCTGTTGCATGGTCATCAGCTGGTGCATTAGGTTTTAGAGGTAGTCGTAAATCTACACCATTCGCAGCACAAATGGCAGCAGAAGCTGCAGCTAAAGGCTCAATGGAAAATGGTATGAAGACTGTTGAAGTAGCAGTTAAAGGACCTGGTTCTGGCCGTGAAGCCGCAATCCGTGCTTTACAAACTACTGGTCTTGAAGTAACAGCAATTCGCGATGTTACTCCAGTGCCTCATAATGGATGTCGTCCTCCAAAACGCCGTCGTGTTTAACGTGGATTAATATTCATTACGGAGTTGAACTTCATAATGTTTTCACTAGATTACACGTTACGTTTTGAAAGGGGTAAAGATAAGAATGATTGAATTTGAAAAACCAAATATTCATAAGATAGATGAAAGTCCTAACTATGGTAAATTTGTTGTAGAACCACTTGAACGCGGTTATGGTACGACATTAGGTAATTCACTTCGTCGGATTCTATTATCTTCCTTACCAGGCGCATCTATTACTAATATTCAAATTGATGGTGTTTTACATGAGTTTTCAACTATTGAAGGCGTATTGGAAGATGTTACTCAAATTATCTTGAATATTAAGAAAGTTGCTTTGAAGTTAGCTGCTGATGAAGACCAATCCATCGAAATTGATGTGAAAGGTCCCGCAGAGGTTACTGCCGGTGACATCATTGTAAACAGTGATGTTGAAGTATTAAATCCCGACTTGTACATTTGTACAGTCGCAGAAGGTGCATCTTTTCATGTTCGCATGAACGCTAGCAATGGTCGTGGATACGTATCTGCTGATCAAAACAAAGCGGAAGATATGCCAATTGGCGTATTACCAATTGACTCCATTTATACCCCAATCGAACGTGTGAACTACCAAGTAGAAAAAACACGTGTTGGTCAAAAAGATGATTATGACAAATTGACACTTGATGTTTGGACTAATGGTTCAATTACACCAAGCGAAGCCATTAGTTTGTCGGCTAAAATTTTAACTGAGCATTTGACTTTATTTGTTGATTTAACCGATGAAGCTAAAAATGCTGAAATTATGGTTGAAAAAGAAGAAACACATAAAGAAAAAATGCTCGAAATGACGATTGAAGAACTTGATTTATCAGTTCGTTCATACAATTGTTTGAAACGTGCTGGAATCAACACGGTTCAAGAATTAACGAATAAATCCGAAGCTGACATGATGAAAGTCCGTAACTTGGGCCGTAAATCATTGGAAGAAGTTAAAGCTAAATTAGCTGCGCTTGATTTATCATTACGTCATGATGACTAATATTATATAGAGGGAGGGAAACTATTCATGAGTTACCGCAAATTAGGACGTACAAGTTCTCAACGTAAAGCAATGTTACGTGATTTAACAACAAGTCTTATTATCAACGAACGAATTGTGACTACTGAAGCTCGCGCTAAAGAAGTACGCAAATCTGCCGATAAAATGATTTCTTTAGGTAAACGTGGTGATTTAGCTTCACGTCGTCGTGCTGCTGCTTTCGTAAGAAACACAGTTGCTGACGTGAAAGAAGATGGTGACGATGTCACTGTTCAATCAGCATTACAAAAATTATTTTCTGATGTAGCTCCTCGTTACGCTGAACGTAATGGTGGATACACTAGAACTATGAAAACAATGCCTCGTCGTGGCGATGCCGCACAAATGGTTATTATTGAATTAGTATAATTCGTTAACAGATAATTTTTCACTTTGATTGATGATTAAAAACAAACGTTATGATGATGGAGTAATCTTAGTCTAGTTTGAAGGTTCTTCACATTTGTGATTTGCCGGTCATCCTTCATAGTGATTTTTTATTGTCTAATGAGGTCTGAAAAAAGGGTTCTGAACACATTTTAATAATGTGTTCAGAACCCTTTTTTTATGTGCTAAAACCTAGTATGATAATAGTATTCTTAATCTGTTTAGGGGGTAATGTGATGGCACAAAGTTCAATACAACTTTACCGTTATGATAGTAAATATTTATCGGAAATAACGACATTATTCAACCAAACAATTCAAGAGATTAACCGACAAGATTATTCACAACTAGAAATTAATGAGTGGGTGCAGAATAATCCAGATCTGAGTGCATGGCATAAACGATTAAGTGAATCATTTACGCTACTTGCCATCAAAGATTTAAAGGTCATAGGATTTGGTAACCTTGAAGTAACAGGACATATTGATATGCTGTACGTAGAGAGTTCTATGATTCGACAGCATATCGGAGCGCTTATTTTAACAGAATTAACAAATTACCAAAGGAATGAATTACAAATAAATGTACAAACGGTAGAGGCTTCAATAACTGCTGTCTCTTTTTTTGAACATTATGGGTTTAAAATTATAAAAAGATAAGATAATTATCGACATCAACAAAATCTAGTTAATTATCAAATGGTGAGAGAAATTTAGCTTAAAATGCAGTTCTTAGCGCAATATAAAAAGGTGTGACTAAATGGCTGTTTATTGTTAATTAAGAGCTTAAAAGTACAAAAAATGCATTTTAGATGTATGTTGTATAGATAGGACAACTATAAAGAGTAAAAGTATAAATACACTGAGTTCATTTTGGCCTGTGATATAATGCAAAACGTAAGTTATCTTGTGAATTGTGAGGACAGTAACAATGACTGAATTAATTAAAGTTGATCATTTAAATTATCAATATGAAGCACAAAAAGAAATGAGTGAAATGGCACTTAAAGATGTGTCCTTTACGATTGAAAAAGGTGACTGGGTTGCAATTATTGGTCATAACGGTAGTGGGAAAAGTACATTATCTAAAAATATTAATGGCTTGCTAGCACCTCAATCAGGTGAAATCACAGTAGATGGCCTTATTTTATCACCAGAAACGGTCTGGGATATTCGTCGTAAGATTGGCATCGTTTTTCAAAACCCAGATAACCAGTTTGTGGGAGCAACTGTTGAAGATGACGTTGCATTTGGACTTGAAAACAATGGAATAGAACGTAAAGAAATGCAAGAACGAGTCAGAGACGCGCTTGAACGTGTAGATATGTGGGAGTTTGCGGCCAAGGAACCTGCTAGACTATCTGGGGGACAGAAACAACGTGTCGCAATCGCTGGAATTGTCGCTCTAAGGCCAGAAGTTATCATCTTGGATGAATCAACTAGCATGTTGGATCCAGAAGGTCGTGACGAAGTTTTGAGCCTAATACATCAACTCAAAGAAGAACGTGGGCTAACAATTATTTCAATCACGCATGATATTAATGAAGCGGCAAGTGCTGACAAAATTATGGTTATGGACAAAGGCGAGCTGGTAAAAGAAGGCACACCTGCTGAAATTTTTGCACTTGGTGAACAATTAGTAGATATGGGATTAGATATTCCATATCCAGAACGCTTAAAAGTCGCGCTTAAAAAACGTCATTTTGACATTCCGGACGACTATATGACAGAGGAAGGTATGGTAGATTGGTTATGGCAATTAAATTCAACGAAGTAGCCTTTACCTACCAAAAAGGGACACCTTTTGAAAGTCGGGCGCTACATAATATCAATCTTGAAATTGAGGACGGCTCATTTACAGCAATTGTTGGACATACAGGTTCTGGTAAATCGACCCTATTGCAACATTTAAATGGCCTATTAAAACCAACTGAAGGTAAAATTACAATTGGGAATCAAATCATTACACCAGAAACGGCCAATAAAACGTTAAACGATTTACGAAAACAAGTTGGCATCGTTTTTCAATTTCCAGAAGCACAATTGTTTGAAGAAACGGTTATTAAAGATGTGGCATTTGCGCCAAAAAACTTTGGTAAAACAGATGAAGAAGCTGAGAAAATAGCGACAAAAATGTTGAAGTTAGTTGGATTACCAGAGAATATCTATCAGCAATCACCATTTGACCTCTCTGGTGGTCAAATGCGTCGCGTAGCAATCGCTGGAATTCTGGCTATGGAACCTAAAATCTTGGTTTTAGACGAACCCACAGCAGGATTAGATCCTAAAGGTCGCGTTGATATGATGGCAATGTTCGAAGAACTTCATCGTGAACAAAATTTGACGATTATTCTCGTAACGCATCAGATGGATGATGTGGCAAATTATGCGAATCACGCTATTATCATGTCAAAAGGAACGATTATTAAATCGGGCACACCAAGAGAAGTTTTTGCTGATCCAGAGTTCTTATTAAGTAACCATTTGAACGTGCCAACAACAACGTTATTTTCAAAAAAATTAATTGAAAAAGGCTTTGAATTCAAGGAGATGCCTTTAACAGAGAATGAATTAGCCGACGACCTCGTCACGCTGCTAAGCCAAAATGGAGGTCATGACGCTAATGAATAAGTTGATTTTTGGACGTTACATAGCGGGTGATTCACTCGTTCACCGCATGGATCCGCGTGCTAAATTAGTTTTGAGTTTTTATTTTGTTGGAATAATCTTTATGGCAAATAATTGGCAAAGTTTTTCTATGCTTTTAGTTTTTACGTTAGGATGTATTTTAGCGTCAAAAATTAATATGAGTTTCTTTTTAAAAGGTGTCCGGCCATTAATTTGGCTGATTATCTTTACGGTTGCTTTGCAAATGCTATTTTCAAGTGGTGGCCAAATGTACTGGCATTGGGGGATTTTTAAAATTTCTCAATTTGGTGTGACAAATGGATTATATATTTTTTGCCGATTTATTTTAATTATTTTTATGTCAACATTATTGACGTTGTCAACGGCACCACTCCAACTAGCAGATGCGATTGAATCTTTATTAAAACCACTTAAAGCAATCAAATTTCCAGTTTATGAAATTGCGTTAATGTTATCAATCGCGTTACGTTTTGTCCCTACATTAATGGATGAGACAGAAAAAATTATGAACGCTCAACGAGCTCGAGGTGTGAACTTTGGTCAAGGGTCGCTAATTAAACAAATGCAATCAATTATCCCGTTGTTAATTCCGCTATTTGTAAGTTCGTTCAATCGTGCCGAAGATTTAGCGATTGCCATGGAATCTCGTGGTTACCAGGGTGGAGAAGGTCGAACAAAGTATCGTATTTTAAAATGGCGGACGGCTGATACGTTAGCTTTTGTTTTATTCGCTATCGTTACCGTTGCATTAGTCTACCTCAAAAATTAAGGATGAATAAATATGTCAGTACGTTTTAAAATTACCGTTGCTTATGATGGCGCAGCTTTTGCAGGGTTTCAGAGGCAGCCAAACCAACGGACGGTTGAATCTGTCTTAGAAAAAGCAGTAACAATTATGAGTAAATCAGAAGTACCAGTTAGAATTTATGGTTCAGGCCGAACAGATGCTGGCGTTCATGCCTTAGGACAGGTTTTTCATTTTGACTTCATGCATGAAATTCCGGAAACTAGCATGATGAGAGCATTGAACAGTTTATTGCCACTGGATGTTCAAGTTAAAAAAGCCGAACTTGTCAGTGATGATTTTCATTCACGCTATAGTACGCATGGTAAACGATATATGTATCGTGTTTCTCAAGGTGAATTTACCGACCCATTTAAACGCTTCTACACGGGTCATTATAAATACAAGATAGATATCGCCAAAATTGAAGAAGCATTACCTGATTTAGTTGGCGAACATGATTTTTCTAGTTTCGTGGCGGCAGGTAGCCAGGTTACAGATCACGTTCGGACGATTTATGAGGCAACCGTGAGAGAAGATAAAGAAAACCATGAAATTATTTTTGAATTTTATGGAAATGGCTTTCTGTACAATATGGTCCGAATTTTAGTCGCTACACTCCTAGAAATAGGGAACGGCCGGCGTCCGGTTCATGATATTTTACGGTTATATGAAGTAAAGGATCGACAACAAGCTCGAGAAACAGCTCCGGCGAGTGGATTATATTTAAAAAAGGTTTATTATCCGGACGAATTAGGGTAATATAGAAGTTATTGACAATATGAATACTAAGGCAATTTTAAATCTGAAAAGGTGTTATTTATTTGTGGGATGCCCATAAATTAGATTGACAAATTGACTTTTAATAGTTAATATTATAAATGGTATTGTTTGCCCCACTGATAGGCCCCGGAAACTTATTTGAGTGTCAAACAAACAACATGAAAAAACGGAGGAAACAATCGTGCGTACAACTTATTTAGCAAAAAAAGGCGAAATAGAACGTAAATGGTATGTTATTGATGCAACTGATATTTCTTTAGGTCGCTTATCAACTGTCGTTGCTTCTATCTTACGCGGTAAAAACAAACCAACATTCACACCTAATGTGGATACTGGTGATAACGTTATTGTTATCAATGCAGAAAAGGTTGGTT
Organism: Dellaglioa sp. CoH-56-MRSF-13; assembly: GCF_056782095.1. Next base: position 37,614 of record NZ_JBXAYC010000003.1, read on the forward strand.
TAACTGGTCACAAAGCTGACAGAAAATTATACCAACATCATACAGATCATCCAGGTGGTTTAAAAACTCGTACTGCTGGTGATTTCCGTGCCAACGATCCTGAAAAATTGATTGCTTTCTCTGTTAAAGGTATGCTTCCAAAAGGTACTCTTGGTAAAGAACAAGCATTGAAATTACACGTATATCGTGGTGCAGAACATGATCAACAAGCACAACAACCAGAAACTTTAGATATTACAAACTTAATTTAAGGAGGCAATTGAAATGGCTCAAGTCGTATATTCAGGAACAGGTCGTCGTAAAAACTCAGTAGCTCGCGTACGTTTAGTACCAGGTACTGGTAAAATTACTATCAACAACAAAGCAATTGAAGATTACATTCCATTTGCTAACTTACGTGAAGTAGTCTTACAACCATTTAACGCTACAGAAACATTAGGTAGTTATGATGTTTTAGTTAACGCTAATGGTGGTGGCTTCTCAGGTCAAGCTGGCGCAGTTCGCCATGGTATTGCTCGCGCATTACTTACAGTAGATCCAGATTTCCGTGCAGCTCTTAAATCTGCAGGATTACTTACTCGTGATCCTCGTATGAAAGAACGTAAGAAACCAGGTCTTAAGAAAGCTCGTAAAGCAAGCCAATTCTCAAAACGTTAATATATATTTATATCGATATTTTGAAGCACTTCACAAAGCAATTTGTGAGGTGTTTTTTTTGGTATATTGCAGTTGTCACTGGTGAATATTTTTGGTTCTATTGCAACTATTGTTGGTGAATATATTATGGAGGGTGTTGTCACTTTGTGACAACGCCTTTTTTATGTACATAATCCTCATTACAAAGAAAATGTGTTTCCTAAAATTACTGAAATCGTAGGCATTACGTTTAATATGTTTCAATTCATTGTTAGTTTCTTAAAGTTGGCCACTAGAATAACGTAGTAGCCTAATAGAGATGCCCGCCATCCGTAGCTAACAATTTGATTATGTTGAGAACTCTGCAGGGGTGTCAGGCATTTTTGAAGGTAATCTAAAGTACCATAAACTCCGATGACTGCTGGATTAAGGAGTGCTTTCAGCAAATTTCATATTTAGTAAAACCTTAGTATTATTTGTCATAGGAGACTCTTTTTAGTGTCATACAAAAAAATCTGTTGCCAGTGATAGATTTTTCTATCACTGGCAACAGATATTGTAGACCTTCTATTTATATATATATTAACTTTGGCTGTAAACCGCGGTCACTGAGTTACTACTTGACCAAACAACAATCAGATTCTGCTTGTTCGTTTCTTCACCAGTATTAACACCATATTCGTGACTAGTCCCTTTGGGATAGAACATGACGGACCAATTAATAGAAACATCACTTGCATTACTTAAGCTGGCGGTTAAGATATTATTAGCAACTTCAAATTTCGTCGCATGCAGCCCATTCTGATCTTTTAAGCCAGCTTTATTTAATGTAAACGAAGATGATGACACTAGACTATCTTTAGTAATATTTAACGGCTGAACATCATCAAGTGGTAAGTCGCGTCCCCGTGCTTCTAACTTCACAATTTGCCACTGACCGACGATACTGCTGTAATCACTGACTTGAATTTGATCTAAATTCATCTGTTTTGGTTGATTTACTTCTTTGGCAGGCGTCTTTTTAATCGTATTTACTTTTTTTGACGACTGCGCTTTTTTCTTATCTGACACGGATTCTTTTTTTGGTTGATTTACTTCTTTAGTATGCGTCTTTTTAGTTGTATCTGCTTTTTTTGACGACTGCGCCTTTTTCTTATCTGACACGGATACTTGTTTTGGCTGACTTGTTTGCTCAGACTGTGACTTTTGTTGCCCACACGCTGTTAATAAAGCAACCATTACGATACTAGTCATTACAAGTAAAGGCTTCTTCATCTCAATTCCTCCTTACAATAACGAATTAGTGTTTACGACGGCGCGTTCCTGCAAGTCCAAAGAGACTAACGGCACCAACAAGAGCTGCACCAATCACTGAAACGACTGACGAATTAGTTTCGTCAGTTTGTGGTAATACCGAAGCACCTAATATTTTAGCGTTATTGATTTCTGAATGATCAGCAGCTTTAAGACGTGATGTTGATGTATTATTGCTTGGTGCAACAATACCATTGTTGTCAGTCGTGTCTTTAGCTGTTTCACTACCTTTAGCAACAACAGAACCAGTTACGTTACCTTTATCTGAACCATTGTCTGAACCTGTTACATGACCAGTATGTGAACCAGAATCGTTATCAGTACCAGTTGATGGTTTGTCAACATTGTTCAAAGCATCTTCGATGTCTTTTTCATGTTGTAATTTAGCTAATGCAGCTTGTGCATCGTCTAAAGCTTTCTTAGATGCATCAGCGATTGCTTGTAACTTCGCATATTGTGCATCGTCAGCAACGGAAGCAGCTTGTGCATCTTCGGCAGCTTTAACAGCCTCGTCGTATGCTTTTTTAGCAGCTTCAACAGCTTTTGTTGCGTCAACTAAGTTAGCTTCAGCATTCTTTAAGTCATCTAAATGATTTGTTTTTTCGCCAAGTGCGTCTTGACCAGCTTTTAAAGCTGCTTGAGCGGCACTTAATTTAGCAGTTGCATCTTTTAATGCAGTTTTAGCAGTAACTAATTTAGCATTAGCTGCGTCTAAAGTCATGTGTTTTTGAGCTTGTGTTGTTTTAGTTGTAGCTAAGGCAGCTTGTGCATCTTTTAAAGCTTGTTGTTTTTGAGGCATTGATGCATTTAAATCATCAACAACTGTTTGTGCATTTTTAACAGCTACAGTAGCAGTTTTAACATCGTTTTGTGCTTTAGTTAAGGCTGTGTGTGCTGTTGCTTGTTTTGTTTTAGCAGTTGCTAAAGCAGTTTTAGCTGTAGCTAAGGCTTGGTTAGCTTTAACTGTTTGTGATTTAGCTGCTGCAAGAGCTGCATCAGCAGTTTTTGAAGTTGCTGTTTTAGCAGTAACGTCGCTTGCTAATTTATCAATTTGAGCTTGACTGACAGTTCCAGATTCAACAGGTGTAGTGCTAAATTTAGAAGCGTCGTTAACATCATAGTCATCAACAAAGTTAAAGAAACTTGTTAAGAAGATATTACCGTTAGATTGTTTAAATTGACCGAAGCCAAGACCGAACCATGTGTTATTGGCAGGTGTATATGTTGCCATAATGCCAGCAACACTTACGGCATGGCCCCATTCACCCCCATTGAATAAGAAGGCATTCATTGAATCATAGATAGATTTCTTGAAAGCATCAAGACTAAGATTCCAACCATTTTCAGATGATTTATCGAAGATAGTATTCATATCTTGTTGTGTTAAGTATGTTAATCCCATACCGTTAGCAATGCTGTTGTTTAATGCATTGTCATGACCATCATCAGGATCGTTATTCTTAGATGTATAAGCATCGCCGATTGATTGACCTAATTTTTTAGAACCTTCTGAGACTTCAACTTGTGTGCTACCAAAACGGTCACGCACTTCATTTAATAATTGTTTAGCATATTCATTTAAGTCATCAAGATATTTGTTTAAATCTGATTGGTTGTTAATATGAACAGTTTTATCTTGGTCATTTGAAATGTAGCCGCCATTTAATGCCCATTCTTTTTCAGTTGCAGCTGTTAAACTGTCAATGACATCTTGATAATTAGCGTCAGCTGATGAAGCATCTGAATAAGCCTTTAAGGCATTAATGTAGTCTTGGCTTAAGTTGATGTGATTTTGGTTAGCTTGATGATTACCTTGTTGTTTCTTAGCATCATCTAATGCTTTTTGAGCAGTATCTTTAGCTTTTTGAGCAGCGTCAGCTTTAGCTTTAGCATCATTTTGTTGTTTGTTAGCATCAGTTACGCCAGTTTGAGCGTTATTAACATTGTTTTGTGCGTCAGCAATATTCTTGTCAGCTTGGTCAGCACCTTTTTGAGCATTGTCTTCAGTTGTTTGAGCTTGATCCAAGTTATCTTTGGCATTGCTTAAATTCTTGTCGGCTTCGGCTGAACCTTTGCCATCAAGGTTATTTTGAGCATTATCAACGTTTTCTTGAGCTTTATCAGCATCTTTATCAGATTGGTCAGCACCTTTTTGGGCTTCATCAACGCCAGTTTGAGCATTATCGACATCTGTTTTACCTTTATCAACATCTGTTTTAGCGTTATCAACGTCTTGACCTAATTGGTTATTTGTTTTGTCTTGTTCGTCAACTGCATCTTGAGCGTTATTGATAGATTCATCAGTTGCGTTATCAGCAGTATTTTGCGCATTTTGTTGATTATCAACAGCACTGTTTAAATCTTCTTGTGATTGATTAGCATTTTCTTCAGTTTGACCAGCATTGTCTTTAGAAGCATCGGCTGTGTCTTTAGAAGTATCAGCAGCACTTTGATCTTTGTCAGCTGTATCTTTGGCATTATCAACGTCAGTTTGAGCGTCTTTAATATCGTCATCTAATTTTTGACTGTTAGATTGAACTGTTTGAGTATGAGTTGTTTCAGTTGAGTCGGGTGTAGTTGTTGCAGCGTTTGCCGTTGTTGTAGCACCAACGACAGTAACTCCAGCGATTAATGCACTTGATAATAAAGTAATGTTTGATTTTTTCATAATATAAAATATCCTCCCAATAAATTAATAATTATTTAGCAACCTGTTCAAATTTTAACCCCTCTAATAAAAATCCGAAGCCCATCATTTGTGAACCAGTTACGGAATTAAGTGTAAATGTTTTTTTATCTTTGTCTAAACTAGCTTTCATTGTATAATCATCAAATTTCATGGTAAGTTTACCGTCTTCAATTTCATAAGTACCTTGGTCTGACTTTTTATCAGTTTCAACTTTAGTCACAGTGTTTCCTTTAAACTTCAACTCAAATTTGGAACCACCCATGTCGGAAATATAGCTTCCATCCATCTTATTTGAATTGCCCATCATAAACATAGCCACAATAATAACTATAGCTACTATACTGACACCGGTAATAATATTTGCTTTTTTTGACATTTTTTCTCCATTTTTATAAATTTAATATAATAAATCTTATTTTCTGAACGAATTAAATGCACTGACGGTTGAGGACATAGCTGCCAAGCGTGCATTTGAGGCAATATCTTGTTGTAAGCCTCTCATTTCTTCCTGCATTGAAAGTTGAGTTTCTTGGAATTGTTGTGTTTCTAAAATGTTAAAGGCTTCTTGCAAATCACGTGCCCGAGTTTCATCAATTAATTTCCAAAGACGAAAAATATCGAAATAGTTGTAGAATTTCTCTGGGAATCCTTGCTTGCCTGCAATATAATCTTCATTTGCCATTTCAGCGTCCAAGTCTGCTAAGGCTTGTGTTTTAGATTCATTACCCGGCATAATATAAACAAAATATTTAAAAGCAAATAGCGCGATAACAGCAATGATGAATGGCATCGCCGCACTTGTCTGACTAGTAATCATAAAAAGAACAATTAAAACGACTAATGCGATGATTATTCCTCGAAATTTTTTCTTACCTTTTTCAATCTTAGCCTCTGCTTCACGAATTTGTTGTTGGATAACTGCAGCTCCCGCTGTAACACTTCTTTTTGCCATTAAAAAATCTAAAAGTTCTTCTTTATTCATAATTTTCTCCCTTTTCTTTGAACGAATTATTAACCAACCTTTACCAAACGATCCCTATAAAATCTCCTCCCCCAAAAAAGTAATTTATATCTTGCACTATCTTCACATGATATATTTTATCTCAAAAATATACTCAATACTACCTTTTTATGTAACTTTATAGGTATACTGAGAGCTTTGAAAGTGTGCGCACTTAATTTATCATTAAACATATGGATAAATAGGAGCGATTTATGATTATACTTGTGGGCACTTTCATTCGGAAAAAGCGAAAAGAATTAGGACTTACAATTGAAGAATTGGCAGAAATGGCGGACGTATCCGCCAGCTATTTGGCTCGACTCGAAAGAGGACAATTAGACGATACGAGTACAAGAAAGTTGGAACTAGTTCTGAATGCCTTACAATTAAATTTGGCTGATATATTAATGAGTAATGATTTTAACGACATTTATACGCCCGAATTAATTAACAGATTGAAAAGCATGACCACAGATGATAGAATGCGTATCTCTAAAGCGTTACTGGAAATCTTGAAATAGAAATTGATTAGACATATATTAAATGGGTAGAGAGTGTGTAAAGCATAAAAAAAGACACCATTAATGGTGTCTTGACTAGTCTATTTTATGGTGTTAATTTTATCTCGTATTATGGATTTTATTCAATGTTGTTCCTTTTTCAATATTGTAAAGTATTGATACAAGTGGATTCAAATAGATAAGATTCCATGAAGTATTAATCGATAATTCTCAAAACGCTAATATATATTTATATCGATATTTTGAAGCACTTCACAAAGCAATTTGTGAGGTGTTTTTTTGTATGGATTTTAAGTGTATAAAATATTCTAGTTCGGAATCTACGAAAATTTCTAAATTCAAAACCAACGCGTTTAATGACCTTAATTTTATTGTTTATTCCTTCTAAAGGACCGTTAGTATAATAATAGCCAAAATTATTTTTAATCTCAGAATGGTGACAAAGCAACGTTTCAATACTTTTAAGCATTTCTTCAGAACACCTTTCGGTGTTTCTAACTGTAAAATCATAAGATTTCCAGTCCTTCAACCGAATGGTTGATCTTATTTGGTTCATGAGTTCATATGATTTATTTAGTTCAGGATGAATCGCTAATAAATGATCAACGACATTTGTTTCTGTTGTTAGGTATGGGAAATAAGTCCATTTCTTGAAATTTTTAAAATCTAAGGTTTCAGAAGGTTTTAACAGGAGCTTCCAGTAACGTTTTAGTGCTTTGTAGTCTTGTGATGATTTTGAAAGTTCTTTCATCAGTCTAATTCTAGTTTTAGTGAATCCACGATTCACTGAATTGATAATATGAAAGGTATCTATGATGACAATCGCGTTAGGAAAGACTTCTTTGGCTAGTTTAGGATAGGTATAATTCATATCAGTTACGATAATTTTCACGTTTTTTCTAGCTGCAGCTGAGTAACGATAAAAATAACGTTCTATTTGATAGAATCTTCTAAAAGATAAAAGTTTGATTAATTCATGGTTACTAGCATCCATAAATTCAAAACTCATGGCATCTGTAGCTGATTTGGTACTCTTGACTTCGTCAAGTAGGAGTACTTTAGGTAAAAATTTATAATTAGGTTTAAAATCACGTTCAAAGGTCATTAAAATACGACCTACAAAGGAATCAGGATTCGAAATTTCATTAGCAATATGAGTTAAAGAAACGGATTCCGCTAATTTAGTTAAACAGAGCTGTTTAGATAGATTGGAAATCGTACAATTTTTAGGAACCACACTTGTTTGGACAAGGAAGTATGACTGCCGCTCATGACAGCTAAAGTATCTTCGTTTGAGTGATAAAATGATACATTTACCAAAAAATTTAGGGTAGCGTATGGGTGTTTGACGCCAACTATACCTGATAATCTGTCCTTCGTTTTTAATATCACAATTTGGACAATCCCTTCGGCTGGTAATCAAGAACACGGTTAAATCGAGTGACACCGTCATTAGAAGACTGATAATCAACAATCGTTAGACTACTGTCTTTTATTTTAAGCCAAAATTTAGTATGATTAGGCATGCGGAGAGTTCCATCTTTCTTATTAATTCATCTGTGGTGGTTGAGGGATAATGAACATGGATGAACTCGTAACCAAAAGTCTTATGACTTTTGGCTTTTTTTTGTTATTATACAAAAAAACTGTCATCAGTAATAGTTTTTACACTAGTCCCAACAACAGATAGTACAGAGCCTTTTTATTGTATTTAAAATTTAAAGATATTTCCTTCTATTTGGAATATTCGTTGGGTTTTGGGAGCAACTACTGATAATAACCTAGCTAAAACACAAAGAAAAGTAAAGGGTATATAAACGATTTCTCCTCCCTTTACATTTTTTCATTTTTGCAGAAGGATTAATACAGCAATCGATACTGAAACTTACTGCAAAAATCAATTAAAAGGCCCAAAGGAAGAAGTTAATCAATTTTACACAAAATAAAAATGAGATTACCGTATTTTCACTTAAATCTAATTTTTTTTATTGTCTCAATTTTATAATGCTTTTTGACAACCTCCAAAAGAAAACATATACTTAATTATGAAAACGCTTTTATATAAAACGGAGGCAAACAGATGACACCAGAAATTGAATGGCTAGATACACCAACCGTTTTTCGTGTTGGACAGGTACCAGCTCACAGTGATCATAAGTACTATGCAACTCAAGCAGAAATGTTACAACAAAAAAGTTCATTTGAACAATCTTTGAATGGAACTTGGAAATTTAGTTACAGCACTAATGCAGCAAGTCGACCAAAAAATTTCTATCAGACTGACTTTGATGCAGAACAATTTGACACAATTCCAGTACCACAGCATATTGAATTATCAGGATATGAGCAATTACATTATATTAATACGATGTATCCTTGGGAAGGACATGAATATAGACGACCTGCTTTTTCAGATACTGATTTAAATCAGTATGCTGGAATGTTTAGTGATGCAGAATATAATCCAGTAGGTTCATATTTAAACCATTTTGACTTGGAACCAACTCTTCAAAATAAACGCGTTATTATCCGTTTTGAAGGTGTTGAACAGGCAATGTACGTCTGGTTGAATGGACATTTTCTAGGATACGCAGAAGATAGTTTTACACCAAGCGAATTTGACCTGACACCTTATTTAAAAGATAAGGATAATTGTTTGGCAGTTGAAGTGCATAAACGAAGTTCTGCAGCCTTCATTGAAGACCAAGACTTTTTCCGTTTCTTCGGAATTTTTCGTGATGTGACACTGTTAGCACAACCTGCAACACATTTAGATGATTTTTGGGTGATTCCTGATTACGATAGTGGACAAAAAACAGGACAAGTAGATTTACAACTTCATTTTAGTGGGGCAGAACAACGTGTCCGTGTCACATTCAAAGACCAAGATGCGGTGTTATTTAGCGATGAATTAATGAGTGGGTCAGATGTCGAAAAACACTACAATTTAGCACAACCAGTGACTGCTTGGCAGAATGACCGGCCTTATTTATATACATTACAATTAGAAATTTTAGATGCTGATGGGCAATTAATTGAAATTATCCAACAACCAGTTGGTTTTCGCAAAATTGAAATTAAGAATCGCGTGATGTTATTAAATGGTGAACGATTAATTATCAATGGTGTTAATCGTCATGAGTGGAACCCTAAATCAGGAAGAACCATTTCAGATAATGATGAAGCTTGGGATGTTGACTGTATGCAACGTAACAATATTAACGCAGTTCGGACGTCACATTATCCAGATCGATTATCTTTTTACAATCGTTGTGATCAGGCTGGTATTTATATGATGGCTGAAACCAACTTAGAATCACATGGTTCTTGGCAGAAAATGGGTGAAGTTGAGCCTTCTTGGAATGTGCCCGGCTCATCGGATCAATGGGAAGCAGCCGTTTTAGACCGCGCTAAAAGTAATTTTGAGTTATTTAAAAATCATCCCTCAGTTTTATTTTGGTCATTGGGTAACGAATCATACGCCGGCAGTGTCTTAGCGAAAATGAATGAGTACTATAAACAAAAAGATTCGACACGTTTAGTTCATTATGAAGGTGTTTTCCGTGCGCCTGAATACAAAGATGTCATTTCAGATGTTGAAAGTCGGATGTATGCAACACCAGCCGAAATTAAAGACTATCTAGAAAATTCACCACAAAAACCATTTATCTTGTGTGAGTATATGCATGATATGGGTAATTCATTGGGCGGGATGAAATCATATATTGATTTATTACAACAATATGAATCCTATCAAGGTGGTTTCATCTGGGACTTTATCGATCAAGCATTGTTAGTTGAAGATCCCGTCACAGGTCAAAATGAGTTGCGTTATGGTGGCGATTTTGATGATCGACCATCTGATTATGCATTTTCGGGTGATGGACTCGTTTTTGCCACACGTAATGAAAAACCAGCAATGCAGGAGGTAAAATACTATTATGGCACAGATAAATAAGCAGTTAACTGTCATTTACGGAGATGTCACACTCGGTTTAAAAGGAAATGATTTTCATTATATTTTCTCCTATCAAACGGGTGGCCCAGAATCTTTTAGAATTCAAGGTAAAGAGTGGCTTTATCGCTCACCAAAACCGACTTTTTGGCGTGCAACAACGGATAACGATCAGGGGAGTCAGTTTCCAGTAAAGTCAGGGATGTGGTTGGCCGCTGATCAATTCAGTAATTGTCAATCAGTTAAAGTTGCTATTAATGGTAAACCAATTGCGTTACCGATTGCACCAGAAAATAATCGTTACACTAACCATGAAGTCGCTGAAAAAGTGGCTATAAGTTATATCTATAACACACTGACTGTGCCGCAAACGCAAGTGACGGTCACTTATACTGTTGAAGCAACCGGAAAAATGAATGTTGCAGTTTCATACCAAGGAAAAGCTGGATTACCCTCATTACCTGTTTTTGGGTTGCGATTTATTATGCCCACACCAGCGACTCGTTTTTGTTACCAAGGATTATCAGGAGAAACTTATCCAGATAGAATGGCCGGAGGAATTCCAGGCCGATATGAAGTTCAAGGGTTACCAGTGACACCATACTTAGTTCCGCAAGATTGTGGTGTGCATATGCAAAATGATTGGGTAACTGTTTATCGACAGTCTGTTCTGGATAATCGTATGCAACAGGCTTCTGAAACGGGTTTAACATTCAGTGCGGTTGATCAACCAATTGCGTTTAGTTGTTTACCTTATACAGCTGAAGAATTAGAAAATGCGACACATCATAGCGAATTACCAGCGGAACATCGTACCGTTTTATCGATTCTAGGCGCCGTTCGAGGTGTTGGTGGTATTGATAGTTGGGGTAGTGATGTTGAGGATGACTATCAAATTGATGCGATGAAGGATATTGCTTACCAATTTAATATCACATTTGATTAATTTGCCTATCTACCATAACTATAGTAGACTGTAAATAATTAATAAACAGGGAGTGTGAAGTGCATTGGTAAATACAAATCGTTAATCGAATAACTGTCGACTAAACAAGGGACGAAGTGTGTCTTTTTATGCATGTTGACTATTCAAACGGTTTGCAATATCAATTCTTTTTCACATCTGAAAGAACCACTTTTTTTGATGGATAACGATTGAAGAGCATATAACTGTATGCTCTTTTTTTGTAGAATCAAATGGATAGTTTAGCGGTCGACCTCACAAAGAAATGAGGTAATTACTATAGGAACAATACAAATTAAACAATTAAGTTTTCAATATGATGGACAATTAGCACCAATTTTTAAAAATGTTGATTTACAATTAGATGCCAGCTGGAAGTTAGGTCTAATTGGTAGAAATGGTCGCGGAAAAACGACTTTATTTAGAATTTTACAAAATCAATTACAGTACCAAGGAAAGATTAGAACAGATTTAGAATTTCAGTATTTTCCTCAAACAGTTGTTAAACCAGAAGAGTCAGTGTGGCTGGTTATCAAGAGTATCACAGACTTACAAGACTATGATCAGTGGCAAATTTTAATCGAATTAGATAAACTTGGACTATCTGAAAAATTATTGACGGAACCATTTAATCAATTAAGTCCAGGACAGCAAACTAAGATATTATTAGCCAGCTTATTTGTTGGCGAAGGTAAATTTCAATTAATAGATGAACCGACTAATCATTTAGATGAAAACGGTCGAAAAATTATTTCTGATTATCTAAGACAAAAACAAGGATTTATTTTAATCAGTCATGATCGTTATTTTTTAAATAATATTATTGATCATGTTATTTCAATTGATCGCGCTAAAATCAGTCAATTTAAGGGTAATTATAATACGTGGGCTGACGAAAATACGTCACGAAATAATTGGGAATATAATGAAAAAGAAAAATTACAACATGATATTAAACGATTAGAAGGTGCTTCACGGAAAAAATCGGGTTGGGCTAATCAGACTGAGGCGAAAGTATCTGGTGCGACAGACAGAGGATTTATTAGCCACAAGGCAGCTAAATCTATGAAACGGGTACTAAGTATTAAAAAACGTGCCGATAAAGCAGTAGAAGAGAAAAAATCTTTACTTAAGAATATTGATGTGGCAGATCTTTTAACGTTGAATTTTGAAAAATTAGTGTCAGATAAGACTTTACTAGAGGTAATTGGCTTATCAGCATTTCGTAAACAATTGCCGGTAAATAAACCGGTAGATTTTAAATTAAAGATGGGAGAGCGCGTTATTCTTCAGGGTGAAAATGGTTCTGGTAAATCGAGCGTTATCGCTGCTATACTAGGTCAATTAAAGTATCAAGGGCAATACAAATTTGCAACACCTTTAAAAGTGAGCTGGTTACCGCAAAATTTTGATGGTTTATCTGGTTCTTTACAAGAATTCGCTGCAGAAAAAAATGTTTCTTATTCTTTAATGTTGGATACATTAAGAAAACTTGGTTTTGAACGTTATGAATTTGATAAAGATATCAGTCAAATGAGCATGGGCCAAAAGAGAAAAGTGGCTTTGAGTCGTTCGTTGGTTGAACCAGCAAATATATATATTTGGGATGAGCCACTTAATTATCTAGATGTTATCACGCGTCAACAAATTCAAGATGTTATTCTGGCTTTTCAACCACCGATGTTAATCATTGATCATGATAAAGAATTCGTTGAAAAGGTTGGAACAAAATTCGTTGAGATTGAACATTATTAGTGAATGGTTAATTAAAGGCATCCAATTTATACGTCTATTGATATCAAGATAGTCGTAATGATATACTGTTAAGAGCATAGTTATTTTAACTGTATACTGATTAGCGGGGCATACAGAATTAAAATCGACGTAAGTTGAATAATAAAAGATCAACTTTATTTGAAGGCATGTATTCATAATATGAATCTTTAACTTTGAAAGAAATTGTTAATTAATAGAGCAAGGAGGAAACATTAATGGCTGATAAAGCAAAGACTGATAGAGATAAAATGCTAGAAATTATCAAAAAGAAACAAACTGATGGCGGAAACTTCAATAAGAAGGCTACTGCTAGAAATGATCGTACTAAAATGCGTAAGGGTCCTAAGATTTTTAAATAGAGGTTTAGACTTAGCTCAGATAAATATCTGGGCTATTTTTTTAATCATTAAAATCTAGCATACTTTTACTGAATCAATTCCAATATATCTGCAGTAACTTCTTCAGCTGTAGCAGGACTACCACTACTAATCCATTGCAACATCGTTCGTAGAACGCCACCAAGAATGAACGTTTTTTGAGTATTATTTAGCCGACTGATACTAGGCGTATCTTTAAGAATCTTTTCAAAATAAGTATAAAAAGAATCTTCCAATAAATAAACAATATCATTTTTAATTAGGATATCCATAAATTCAGAATCATTATGCCAATAGTTAAAAGCTAGCTTGAAAATGTTTTTCAAACTAATTTCTGTTTGATTGGACTTGAGTTCGGCGTAAAACTGGTCAAATAAGTAATCGGACCGAGTTAGTAAAATCGCGTCCTTATTTTCAAAATTACGATAGAAAGTCAGCCGGGCAACTCCGGCTTTTTTTGTGATTTCAGTTATTGTGATTTCTTGATAAGATTTTATTTTTAATAAGTCAATTAAAGAATCAATAATCAAATTTTTACTTAATTTTGCTTGGTTATTTTCCGTCATTTTTTATATCTCCTTGAAGTGTAACAAATAACACGATTTTGTATCTTGTAAATCACGCGATAAATGATTAATATAAGTGTAACAAATGTAACACTTATAGCAAGAAAGATAAATGACACTTGAAGTATTTTATATAAAGTCATTAAAGTCGGAAAATTTATTAAACTAATTAAAAGAGGTTATTGAACATGAAAAAAATTTGTATTATATTTGATCATCCCTACACTGCAGACGCTGGATACAATGAATTGCACAATAGGAGTTATTCAGCGGCATTACTAGTTAGTGCTAAAGCAGCGTATGAAAAAGAGGGCTGTATTGTGGACGTAATTGATTTGCATAAAGATGGGTTTGATCCTGTAATGCACCAAGAAGACCTAATATCTTGGCGTAAGAAGATACCAACGGATTCTATGACGGCGAATTATCAAGAACGCCTCATGGCTGCAGATGAGCTTGTCTTTATTTTTCCAATCTGGTGGGAATCTATGCCAGCTATGATGAAGGGATTCTTTGACAAAGTTATTGCTAAAGGGATTCTTTATACAGAGCAGGAAAATAAAAAATTATTTAAAAATGAGATGGTTCATTTAAAGAAAGTTAAAATGGTTACAACTATGTCAACACCAGGTTGGATTTATCGAACTATCTTTGGAAATCCTGTGACTAAAATGGTATTTAGGGGAACATTCCGGAAGATGGGGTTTAACCAGTTGAAATGGTTTAACTTTGCTGCAGTTCAAGGAATGAAACTTGAAAAACGACAACAGTTGTTGAAGAAGTTTGAAAATAATATTGTGAAGTAAGAGGGTTCAACCTGATTGGGTAAATACAATTAGGTTGGCTCTTTTTTAATATCACTAGAACCGAATCTTTTGAATTTAGTTCAGTTAATTTAAGTAGTATAATACAATTGAATTATTAAGGAAGAAAAGGGCGTCAAATAGTGAATGGAGGGGCAAAATGATGACAGAACATGAAAAATTATTGGCAGGTCAAGATTATGATTATCGCGACCCAGAATTACAGGGTATGATTGCGGCGGGTAAAGAATTAGTCACTATAATCAATACGACAACTGACCTAGAGAAAAGAGCAACAGCAATTCACGAGTTGTTAGGGAAATCTGGGGAAGGACTCGTTATTAATGGTCAATTTAATACAGTTTATGGTAAACATATCACTGTTGGTGATGATGTTTTTATTAACGGTAATTGTACATTTCAAGATTCAAACAAAATCACATTAGGAGATCGTGTCATTGTCGCGCCAGACACGAAGTTATATTGTGGTGAACATGCATTAGATGCAACAAAACGTTTTGGAAAAAGACAAGATGGTAGTCGTTATTTAATTACTTATACTAAACCAATTACAATTGGAAACGATGTGTGGATAGGTGGAAATGTCACGATTATTGGTGGCGTTCATATTGGGGATAATGTGATTGTAGCAGCTGGTGCAGTGGTGACAAAAGATGTTCCTGACAATACAGTAGTGGGCGGCGTGCCCGCCAAAGTTATCAAACAATTAGAGCCATTAAAATAAGAAAATTTTTATATTAGGTGAGAGGAATGAGCAGGCTATTTTAGCATTTTTGCCTAGTATTAGATAATCAGCTAAATTAAAGAAACCTAAATTAGGTTGTAGGAGGGAAAAGTTAATGACAAGTATTGATGTTTTTGCACACGTTTTACCACCACATTTTTATAACGAGATGTTAGCTATTCAGCCGAACTTGCCAGAAAAAATGCCATTTATTAAACATCCCATATTGATTGATATTGAACAAAGACGCCTATTACGGAACAGAAATGTCCAACAAGTTATCTCAGCAGTCAACGTGAATCCTGAGGACTACGTAGGGCCAGAACAAGCAGCGGCATTATGCTGGCAAGCTAATAACGAAATAATTGAAATGGTTCAACAAAATGCAGACTTGTTTAAAGCGGGTATTGCAATGATACCTCTAAATAACATCGATGAAGCAACACGTATTATAAAAGAACAAGTGCTAAAAAATTCAGAATTAGTTGGCATTCAGTTATTTACGCGTGCCCTTGGAAAAAGTATTGCTGCAAAGGAATACCGGGTTATTTTTGAAATGGCTGCACAATTAAATATCCCAATTCTGTTACACCCAATTTTTGATGATCGTAAACCAGACAATAATATTATTTTTAGTTGGGAATATGAACTAGCGCAAGCAATGTTGCAATTAGTACAGTCAGGAATTTTTAATGACTATCCTACACTTAAAGTAATTGTTCATCATGCTGGGGCAATGGTGCCTTATTTTGCTGAACGAATTAACCATATTCTATCACCAGAACAGGCAGCTGATTTTAAACGTTTCTATGTAGATACTGCATTATTGGGCAATCCTAAAGCATTAGGGTTAGCAATTGATTATTATGGTGTTAGCCACGTACTGTTTGGAACTGATGCACCGTTAGGGATTGCGCCAGCTGGAGCAACGGATGCCATAATTGAAGCTTTAGATCAGTTGAATCTTTCGAAAGATGATCGAGCCCTGATTAATTATGGAAATTATAATCGTTTGATGGGATTGGGTGAATAAATGATAGAACTTAAGAATGCCCCATTATTAAGACTATTCAAACTTAAAATTAAGCTATCTGATCGTGAAAGATTTGAAAAAGCAGGGATGATTAATTTAACGACCTCAATTCAGCAAGAAAAAGGAACTTTGGCGATGTACAGTGTACATTTGGATGAGGCGGGTACTGAAAATATTGTGATTGAATCTTATCAAGACGAAGATCAATATCAAAAACATGCAAATTCGGCTCAATTTAAAATGTTTAGTAATATCGCATCTCAGGCAGTAATTGAAAAATCGATGATTAATTTATCCCCAGAATTACTGTTAGAAAAAACAACAGCCTTGCATGAATTGAAGCCTGACAGAGCTATACTCAAAGTAACAAGTATTGAAATAGAGCCGAATAGGGTTAAAGAATTTAGAGAAGTTTCATTGAATACTATGAAACAATCATTTGAAAATGAAGCAGGACTCTTAGTGACATACATTGCTTCTGTAGATGGAGATTTAAATCAATGGATTTTCGTTGAAATTTACCGGAGTGACGAGGATTACCAAGCTCATTTACAAACAATGAATTTTAAAAAATATGTAACAGAGACGAAAAAAATGGTGCTTAATAAACGAATAGAGACACCTGTAGCAGATGTTTTAGTTAATCAGGGTGGATTATTTTTTGAAAAATGAAGATAGAGCGGTAATCAAGTTAGTCGATTACAGTGCTATCTTTTTAATTTTCCGTAAACAAAAGAGGTGCTGATAAATTTTATCAGCACCTCTTATTAATAATCGAGTATCAATATAATTTAACCCCAGCGATTTGATTTTCTGGGTAAAACCATTAAAATAAAGAACCAAATACTACCGACTAATGGAACGAATTGGATTAAAATCCACCAACCAGAACGATCAGTATCATGTAAACGACGAACTGAAACAGCAAAGTTTGCAATCCAGACGATAAACATAACAATATTTCGACTTGTCATAAAAGTAAGTTCACTAAAATTATAAATCGAATCGATAGGATGGCCAACGAGTGACGTATAAAAATAAATAATAATTGCTCCTAGAATACTATTAATAATCGTAGGCCACCAATAGTCTGATCTATTCGATGTGTCAGAAAAATTAAAAATATTTTCCCAGAAATTTTTGTATGATTGAACCATATGCTTAATCCTCCTTTTTAAAACGTTTTATTTAGTTAAAAGACATCGTTAGATTATTAAATTAGTTAATCTGACGATGTTTATTTAATTATAGTATAAATAAATAGAAATTTATATTGATATGCTTGGTGCCAGAAATAATCAGCTAGTTGACTTAAGAAAATAATTATTATATTATGAAGTTAACTTCACATGAAGTATATTTCATATTGAAAGGTGTTCATTATGCAAAATAAAGTTAAAGAATACAGAACTAAGCTTGAATTAACACAGGAACAGTTAGCTGAGAAAGTTCAAGTTTCTAGTCGAACAATTATCTCACTTGAAAAAGGTAAATATAAGCCATCTATAATGTTGGCCTATCGTTTGAGTTTATTGTTTGATTGTCAGATTGAAGCGTTATTTCAGCTAAAGGAAAATTTAGAGATGGAGGAGAATTAAAATGAAAATCTATAGTTATCGACATTTTTTTGTAGGTTTATTTTTTATGTTTGTGGGGATTGCCTCAATTTGGATAATGAACTTAGATTTTAAAGATGCTTTTGATTGGTCAAAATTGATTAGATCATTTATTAATGTTGTCTTATCATTTGGAATTGCGGCCTATCAATTTTATATAACTTTTTCTAAAAAAGGACTGAAAGAAGAACAGCTGGAGAATGTGGATGAACGAAATAAGTTAATTGATCAGTCTGTGAACGCAATGATTGGAAAAATTATGAATAGCATGATTTTAATTCTAGCGTTTGGGTTTATCATTTTGTGGGCATTTCTAAAAGTAAGTACGTTATTATGGATTGGTGCACTACTTTTCTTTTTGTATACGAATATAATAATCATTTCAATAATATTAGCGATATACTACGAGAAAAAGCTTTAATAATAGAGGCGTAACAGGTTAGGAGATTTTTGGCATGAAGAAAAATATGTTAATATCAATCGGTTTTTTGATGGTAGTTTTTTTAGGTATCTTAGGATTTAAAACATTAATTCAAGTTAAAGATACACAACCGGCTAGTTGGGCAGAAATCAGTCGAATTCAACCGACAGAAAATATAAAATTAACCCAAAAATACAAAATTAACGCAGGAACAAATGGCTTACCAGTCCAAGCAAAAATAGTCGTCGGTGGTGATGCTATATTACCGCATAAAAATTATGCTACACCCGCTGATTGGACCATTAAAAAAGGGTCCAAAGATGCATCAAATATGAAAGTTGTATTTAATCTTAAAAATTCGAAAGTACGTGGCACTAAGGTACAATTAAATACGTCAGATGCGTATTCTGGAGGACCAATGCCTGCCACGGTTCCAATTGAGATTGGACAAATTCAAGGCAAATTACAAGAAGAATATGGTCATTTTAAGGAAACGGCAACTATTGAAATTGGAGATAACACTTGGTATCTAAGCGTTATCCTTGAACCTAAAGTTAATTCAATTCACTATCTTTATTATCGAATTGAAGACACAAGTAGTGTTAGTGATTCGACAATTGTCGTTGATTATATGACTAAACTTAGGGCAGCTCAACAAAATCCCGCGGGACTAATGAATGATTTGGGTGATGTTGAAGCGGTCATTAAAACACTTTCTAAAACATCTGTGGCGTCTTAACCTATGCTATAATTTAAAGACATAGAATTATCTGAGAAAATGAGCAAAGAGAAAGGATTATATGAATCCACAATCAGTTTTAAAAGAAAAATTTGGGTACGACAATTTTCGCCAAGGTCAAAAAGAAGTTATTGATCGTATTCTAACGGGTGAAGATGTTTTAGCTATTATGCCTACAGGCGGCGGAAAATCGCTATGTTACCAAATTCCAGCACTTATATTAGATGGACTAACGTTAGTGATATCTCCTTTAATTTCTTTAATGAAGGATCAAGTTGATGCTTTAAATGAAAATGGCATTCCAGCAACCTTTATCAATAGTACGCTAGATTACACGGAGGTTCGTGAACGCTTTAATCAAGCTGCTCGTGGTGAAGTTAAGTTACTTTATGTGTCACCAGAACGATTAGATTCTGATGGTTTTATGGCAGATTTAGCGGAATTAAGAATTGATCTTGTCGCTATTGATGAAGCGCACTGTATCTCACAATGGGGGCACGATTTCCGTCCTAGTTATTTACGCTTAACGGAAACGATTCAACGTTTGAATTCGAATCCGACGATTATTGCATTAACAGCGACAGCGACAACTCAAGTAGCTGCGGATATTATGCAACGATTATCGATTATACATGAAGTTAAAACTGGGTTTTCACGTGAAAATTTAGCCTTCCAAGTCGTTAAAGATCAAAATAGTGATCGTTTCTTACTCGAGTATTTAAAGGGACAGAAACAACAATCTGGTATTATTTATGCAAGTACGCGTAAAGAAGTCGAACGGTTAACGAAATTAATAAAAAAAGCTAAGATTAAAGTGGCGATGTATCACGGCGGGTTGCAAGAAGATGAACGTCGTCAGAATCAGGAAGACTTCTTGTACGATCGTGTTCAGGTAATGATTGCGACGAATGCATTTGGGATGGGAATTGATAAAAGTAATGTTCGATTTGTAATCCATGATCAGATACCTGGTAGTTTAGAAGCTTATTATCAAGAAGCCGGACGTGCTGGACGAGATGGCTTGCCAAGTGAAGCAATTTTACTTTTTAATTTAAAAGATGTTCAGATTCAACATTTTTTCATTGACCAATCTGAAATGGATGATGTTAATAAAAAACATGAGTATTTAAAATTACAAGAAATGACGCAATACGCAAACACGCAACAGTGTTTACAACAGACAATTGTGAATTATTTTGGCGATGAAGCACCAGAATGTGGCCGTTGCGGCAATTGCTTGGATACACGAGATGCACAAGATATTTCGATTGATGCCCAAAAGGTTTTATCATGTGTAAAACGGATGGGTGAACATTTTGGTAAAGGGTTAGTCGCACAAGTTTTAACAGGTTCAAAAGTCCAAAAGGTGATGCAGTTTAGATTTGATGAATTACCTACGTATGGACTGATGAAAGATCAATCGCAGAAGGAAGTTTCTGGATTGATTGATTATTTAGTTGCGTCAGGTTTTTTACAGGCTTCAAGCGGCCAATATCCGGTTCTGCAACTTGCTGCAGAAGGAGTTGGCGTCTTAAAAGGTGAAACTAAAGTTACACGTAAAATGGCTGTAAAAGTTAAACAAGCATTACCTGAAGATAATGAACTATTTGAAGAATTAAGACAATTACGTCGCGAATTAGCAGAGGAACAAGGTGTACCGCCATTTGTTATCTTCTCTGATAAAACGTTATATTCAATGTGTGAGGTTATGCCGGAAACGTTAACTGATATGTTGGATGTTAAAGGTGTTGGTGAAAGTAAATTGGAAAAATATGGTGAGTTGTTCTTAGATATATTAAACGCAGAAGATTAAATTCTTGAAGGAGAGTTCATATGACAATTTATGAGTATTGGCAAGCATTTAAAAAGGCAAATAAAATTGAACATGATAATTATGATGCATGGTCATTTGGCGTCACTAAGAAAGAAACGTTAGAATTAGGTAAATTAGTTTTAGATGGTCTTAAAACAGGGACATCGTCAGCTTATAATTTATATTTTGATGAAGAACCTTTACCAAAAGTTGGCGATTACAATGTCATTGTTGATTATAAAGATAATCCAATGGCGATTACGAAAACAATAAAAGTTTATGTGACACCATTTAACGAAGTTACAGAAGAGCATGCTTTTCTTGAAGGCGAAGGCGATAGAAATTTAGCTTATTGGCGAAGTGTTCATCAATCTTTTTTTGAAGAAGAATTAGAAAGTGTTAATAAGACATTTGATGAGACAATGCCAGTGGTTTGTGAGGAATTTGAATTAGTTTTTCCGATTGAAACAACGGAGGTTTAAGCAAATGAAAATCGAACACGTTGGTTTATGGGTAGAAAATCTTGAAGCAATGCGTGATTTTTATGTGACTAATTTTAAGGCAACTTTTGGTGTGCGTTATGACAATGGGACTAAAGGATTTTCGTCATACTTTTTGAGCTTTCCAGATGGTCAAGCAAGATTAGAAATTATGACGAGAACGGATATTACAGATCGCTATCCTGATGGATTTGGTTATGCACATTTAGCCTTTTCTGTTGAGAATCATGTGACCGTTGATCAAATGGTGATTGATTTTAAAAAATCTGGAATAGAAGTTGTTAGTGGCCCTCGGACAACAGGGGATGGCTATTATGAAGCAGTCATTTTGGACCCTGAAGGAAACAAAATTGAACTTGTAGGTTAAAAAATAAGATTGAATCACGAGAAGGTCACCCCGGAAATGGGGTGACCTTTTTGAGTTTGAAATTTAATTTGGTGCATACTGTATGAGTCGGCTATAATTAATGAAAACGGTTAAATAGAAATGGAGATAAGAACAATGAATTTTGGAATTATTGGTTACGGTAATATTGCAAAGCGATTTTATGAAAGTATTCGATATACAAAAAATGGACAAGTTACAGCAATTGGATCAAAGTCATTATTTAATGACGATGTGTTTAAAGCGAATAATCCAGATATAACCATTTATGATTCATATCAAGCTCTTTTAGGCGATGATTCGATTGATGGCGTTTATATCGCATTGCCACATATGTTGCATAAAGAGTGGTCACTAAAGGCGTTGAAGCTAAATATTCCGGTATTTTGTGAAAAACCGGCTGTACTAACAACGACAGATATGAAAGAAATTGAATTAGCTTCAAGTGAAAATCAAACCTTATTTGTTGAAGCGTTTAAAACAAAATTTAACATCGGTATGGATCATTTAAAACAAGATTTAGCTTCAATCGGACCCATCCAAACCATGTCAGCTAACTTTTGTTCTAATGCCATTCCATCTCAAAAAGCAACTTCATATTTACTTCAAAAAGGACAGGGTGGTGCTTTGAACGATATCGGTACTTATCCAATTGGTTTTGTGTTAGAAATTTTAGGTTCAGATATTTCGCATATTGAATCAAAATTAGACATGCATAATGGGATTGATGAAAAATTTTCAGCAACGATACATTTTGAAAAAGGCGCTCAGGCACTCATTGAAGGCGCAATAAATGAAGCTAAACCGCGAGTTGCGATTATTGTTGGGCAACAAGGTCGTATCGTTATTCCAATGTATAATCGAATTGAAAAATATACGATTGAATTAAATGATGGACAAAAAATTAATCGGGACTATAGTATCGTTGGAGATGATATGACGCTTGAAATTCAAGCTTTTATTAATCTAGTTGAAATTGGTGCAAAGACTTGTGAGCGACATAGCCTACAGGATACGTTTAATATTATTCAGGTTATTGAAAAAATAAGGCAAGGTGAGTAAGCCTTTAAACTAACTTTGACAGCGCTTACTATATTTGATATACTTAATTTGTCAAATAAGGGCTGTAACTGATTCGATCAGGCATTACCTATTGATAACTATTTGTTTAGTTATCAATAGGTAATTTTTTTGAAAAAAACTAGTAAAACCTCTATTTGAAATAGTTCACAGATACATAAGTTAAACAAAAAACTTTGAAGGAGTGTATTAATATGTATAAAACAGATTATCCAAAAGGGTTTAAAAAAGGTTTCTTATGGGGTGGCGCAACAGCTGCAAACCAAGTTGAAGGTGGCTGGGATTTAGATGGCAAAGGGATGACTACTGCTGAAGTTATTCGTAAATCTGAAAAAAGAACAGAAATGAATCTTGGTTCTGTCACAATGAAAGTCATTGAAGAAGCGATGGACGATAAAACCACTGACCATTATCCAAAACGTCGTGGGATTGATTTCTATCATAATTATAAAGAAGATATTAAATTATTTGCAGAAATGGGTTTTAAAACATACCGGATGTCTATGGCATGGGCACGAATTTTTCCAAATGGTAATGAAACGGAACCCAATGAAGCTGGGTTAGCATTTTATGACCGCGTTTTTGATGAGTTAGCTAAGTATGATATTGAACCTGTTGTCACATTATCGCATTATGAAATGCCACTTGATTTGACAGTTAAACAAAATGGGTGGGTAAGCCGTGACACAATTGCTAGTTTTACACATTACACGGACGTTGTACTTAACCGTTTTAAAGATAAGGTTAAATATTGGTTAACGTTTAACGAAATTAATGTTAGCTCATTTGGTTTCATGGAAACGGGTGCTGTTGACAGTGAATTAACACAGAGAGAACAATTACAAATTCGGTATCAAGCTGTTCATCACCAATTTATCGCAAGTGCTTTGGTAGTTGAACAAGCACGGAAAATTAATCCTGATTTTGTGGTAGGTTGTATGCTTGCTAGAATGCAAACTTATCCATCAACGCCTAATCCAGCAGATGTTCGTGCCGCTCAAGAAAATGATAATTTAAACTTGTTCTTCACCGATGTTCAAGTCCGCGGCGAATACCCTGAATACATGAACCGCTATTTCAAAGAAAATGATGTTCATATTGTGATGGAGCCAGGGGATGAAGCTATTCTTAAAATGGGCAAAGTTGCGTTCCTTAGTTTTAGTTATTATATGTCAACGGTCACTTCAGCTGGCAAAACGGGTGATACATCGTTAGGAAATATGATTAATGGTGAAAAAAATCCTTACTTAGAAACAAGTGACTGGGGTTGGCAAATTGATCCCATTGGATTAAGAATCACATTGAATGCAATGTGGGATCGTTACCGTGTGCCACTATTTATTGTTGAAAATGGAATTGGGGCCCTAGATAAGTTAGGCGATGATGGCAAAGTTCATGATGACTATCGCATTAAGTATCTTGAAGAACATATCATTCAAATGAAAGAAGCTGTTATGGATGGTGTTGATTTAATGGGGTACACAATGTGGGGCTGCATTGATTTAATTAGCGCATCAACTTCAGAAATGAGTAAACGTTATGGGTTCATTTATGTTGATCAAGATGACGATGGAAATGGCTCATTGAAACGTTACAAGAAAGATAGTTTTGATTGGTATAAACAAGTTATTGAGACAAATGCTAGTGATATATAAAGGGAGATAATATGATGAATTTAGATGAAATAAAGAATGGGTTAGTTGTTTCTTGTCAGGCACTAGAAGGTGAACCATTATTTAGTTCATTTATCATGGGGAGAATGGCCCTTGCAGCTGAGATGGGTGGTGCTGTGGGGATACGAGCAAATTCAGTTTCTGATATTGTAGAAATTAAAAAACAAGTAAAATTACCGTTGATTGGCATAATCAAACGAGATTATGCAGATTCAGAAGTCTATATTACAGCAACGATGAAAGAAGTAGATGAATTACTGGAAACTGACGCTGAGATTATTGCATTAGATGCAACGGTTAGACAACGGCCTCATAATGAAAAGGTAACTGATTTAGTCAATAAAATTCATGAAGGAAATAGATTAGCCATGGCAGATATTTCTAATTATGAAGAAGGCGTTATGGCTGAAAAAAATGGATTTGATATGGTTTCTACAACGATGTCAGGATATACAGAATATACGGACGAAAGGGATAGCCCAGATTTTGATTTACTAGAAAAGTTAATTAAAAATCTTAAAATCCCTGTTATTATGGAGGGTCATACAACGACTCCAGAAGAAGTTAAGAGAGCATTTGATATTGGCGCATTTTCGGCAGTTGTCGGTGGCGTTATTACAAGACCTAAACAAATAACACAACTATTTGTTGATAAAATAAGTTAAATAAATCTTCTAATGATTGATGAACAGCGAATATGCTGTGAATTGTTATTAGAAGATTTTTCTGTAATAATAGGGTTAAAATTTACTCTAATTAAAATTAATCCAATTCAATTAATGTTAATAAAATAGCTTTATTTTACTGTGTTTATAGAAAATAAATTTCTATTTAACAAATCATGACATAAGTGGTATTCTTATAACATGATAAAAACTGAGAGAGAAAAGATGTCAGATGGTGAACCGTATGAGCAGTTGGATCCTGAACTAGTTGAACGACGAGAACTGATTCGGAGAAAACTGCGGACAATTAACCAGCTTGACGATAATAAGCAACAAAATACAAATATTAAAGCATTATTGGCTGATTCCGGTGAAGACTTTTGGGCCGAAACGGGAATCGAATTTGATTATGGATTTAATATTCATATCGGAAATCACTTTTATGCGAACTACCATTTAACGATGTTGGACACTTGTCCAATCACAATTGGTGATCATTGTTACATTGGACCAGACGTTGGATTTTACACGCCAGTACACCCCTTATCTGCAAAATTACGTGATGCGGATGTTGAAATGGGTAAACCAATTACGGTTGGTGATAGTGTCTGGATGGGTGGACACGTCACGATTTTACCAGGAGTTACGATTGGTAATCGAGTCGTTGTCGGCGCTGGATCTGTGGTCACAAAATCGTTTGGTGATGATCTCGTAATTGCGGGTAACCCGGCACGAATTATTCGTTATCTAGATGATAACGGTGACGTGAGTCCAGGTAAGTGATTCGATAGAATATTATAATTTACGTTATGAGTATTTGTATAAGATAGCAAAGCTAACAAGCACGCTGTGCAGATATCCCTAGTGGAGAAACTGTATCAGTGTGCTTTTTTTGTGCAATTAAAAGCAGAATTATCGGAGTGAGTACGGCGATGAATTAAAGATCGTGCTCTAAAATTTAGGAGGAAATTTTTATTTTAGAAAAACAGAATATCGACAAAAAAATGTTTTTACCGACTGTGGCATTATTTATTTTAGTATCAGTTGGATTATTACTCGGTGGGTCTGGTTTGAAGGCAGAATTAGGTTCAATAATGGATGCTATTACGGCCCACTTGAGTTGGGCTTACCTTGGTATCTATATTCTCAATTTTGTTTTCTTTTTATATATTGCATTAAGCCATTATGGCAAAATTACATTGGGTAATAAAGGCGAAAAGCCGGCATACAGTGATTTTAAATGGGGTAGTATGGTATTTGCGACGGCCATTGATGCCAGTATTTTAATGCTTAGCATGGTTGATCCACTTCGCTACGTGCAACAACCTTTGTTTGGTGCTAAAGCGATGTCTCCTGCTAATTATCAAAATGCTCACATGTTAGGTCAATTTGATTGGGGTCCAATGGCGTGGATGATGTTTGCATCTTCAGCTGTAATTATTTCATACGTTATGTACGTTAAAAAAGCGAAAGTTATGTGTGTTAGTGATGTGATTCCTATGTTAAAAGGGGATCAGCCTTATAAAAAAATCTTACGAAAAATAATTGATTTTCTTGTCGTTTTCGGTATTATGGGCGGTGTTGGTTCATCAGTTGGGATGGAAATACCTGTATTATCAAAAATTATCGCAACATTAACGGGAGTCCAAGATACAATACTTTTAAAATTAGCATTATTTGTTGTCCTGTTCAGCATTTTCACGTTAACCATGTTTAAAGGAATTAAGGGTGGGATTGATCGATTGAGTTCAGCTCATATTTGGACAGCCATTGGCTTTTTGTTAATTGTTCTGTTAGTTGGACCAACGGTTTATATTTTGAAGTCAGAAGGTAACAGTCTTGTACTGATGGTTACTCAGTTTGTAGCAATGAGTACAGGGACAGCTTCAGGATTAGGTCATGCGATTGACCCTGTTAAATCGGAAACTATTTTCTATTGGGGTTGGTGGTTAACTTTCATGCCATTCATGGGCTTATTCATTGCTAGAATTTCGCGTGGACGAACGATTCGTCAGGTGATATTAGGGATGCTTGCGTATGGTGCTTTAGGATGTATGAGTTTCTACGCAATCTTAGGTGGTTATTCACTCTATTTACAACAAAGTGGAGCTGCTGATTTAATTCATACACTGAATGTATATGGTCAAGCTGCAGCAATTGCACAAGTTATTTCAACATTGCCATTTAAATACGTAATGTTAGTTATCTATGCGATTTCATGTTTTATCTTCTTAGCAACGACGATTTCATCATCTGCATTTATCGTGTCGTCGTTTACTAGTACAAAACTCAAACCGACAGAGCAACCAAGTTTGTTTAACCGCTTGGTTTGGATGGGAATTTTCATGTTATTCTCATTTGGTATCGTCTTCGTTGGTGGTTTTAAAACAATCCAAGCTATCTGTTTATTAGCTGGGTTCCCATTAATTTTTGTGTCACTGTTATTGATTATTTCAACGTGGCAGTACTTAGCCGAAGATCGTTCAACGGAAAGTGCTCATGATTCATTGGTTAAAATTTTTGGAAAATTAAAGAAGAACTTAGTTTCTTATCAACATGTGATACATGATAGTAATAATTAAATATAAAGAGGCCACTCCGTTATTATGGAGTGGCTTTTTAGTACCCATTTTTAGTATTATGTTATAACCTACGCTGTTCCCAATTAAAAAGAGACGTAAGTCTTACCTTAGAGCCTTCTAAATCTATCAATATTAAAATCTAAATATTTGAAAAATATGAAATAAAAACATATGATAATATAGATAATAAATTGATACAGACTAATAAAAACCATAACTAAATAAAAGAGGGTAACTAAATGAACTTTGAAGATGATATTCCAACAATTACGACTACGGAACTTGACCTATTATTAGCACAAAAGCCACAGATTATTGATGTTCGAGAAGATGACGAGTTTGCTGAAGGCCATATTCCTGGGTCAATTAATATTCCGTTAGATGAAGTTGACGATTATGAATTAACAGGTAAAGCATATATTATTTGTCGATCAGGACGTCGTAGTGCACAAGCTGCAGATATCCTATTTGAAAAAGGTTATGATGTTGTTGATGTATATGGCGGAATGCTTAGCTGGCAAGGTTCAACAGTTACAGGTAGTTAAACGTTTTCAGTGATAACATATTTTTATTAAAATCGGGGACGTATTACTTGTGTATACGCCTCTTTTTACATTATAATAAGTCAAATAAACATTTATGTATTAGAAATCAATAATTTTTTGCTTTATTTTGGGTGGGAACTAAGGCGATCTATAACTAGGAGGGTCAAAATGATTGAGTTAAGTGGGACTTTCAACAAATTAAATCAGTTGTTGAGCTTGTATGGGAAACAAGATGGACTAATGAACATTAAACAATTGGGGACAATTGATACTTATTATCTAAATGCGATCGAACAGTTGAACAGTCCAACAATTGGACGCGTTTCAAAATTGTTGAATCAATCAACGCCAAATACGAATTACCATTTGAAAAAATTAATCACATTAGGATTAGTGGAAAAAAAGGCTGATATAACAGATAAACGAGTTGTTCACTTATCTGTTACGGATAAGTATAAAGGTCTAACAACTTTTAATAGTGACTTTTGGAATCAATTGGAAAGTAAATTGGAAACGCAAGTTACAGGGCAGGATCTTGCAACGTTCAGACGCGTTTTAAAAGAGACAATTAGTCAGATTGAATCGATGGAATAAGTTAAATAAATAGAAATTATTTAAGAAAATGGCGTACTTAATTAATGAGCATGCAGTATAATTGAATACATCGATACCTAGTAAGAACGATAATTGCATCGTTCTTTTTATTTTCGGTAAAGATGATTTAACGCTTGCGATATAAATTTTAATGAGGTATGATAAGTAAATGGAAACGAACAGATGTTCTACTATTGAGAGGATGGTTACTAACTATGGCTAACAGAAGTATTGCAACCGGAGACGGCAAAAGAAAAGACGGTAAAGAACGCGAAGCAGCACTAGAAAAAGCGTTATCAGCAATTACAAAAGAATTCGGACAAGGTGCCATCATGAAGATGGGGGACAAAGCTGACACGAAGATTGATGTTACTTCAACTGGGATTTTATCATTGGATTACGCATTGGGAGTTGGTGGTTTTCCTAAAGGCCGTATTGTTGAAATATACGGACCAGAAAGTTCTGGTAAAACAACAATTGCACTTCATGCAACAGCAGAAGTCCAAAAAAATGGTGGTACAGTTGCTTATATCGATGCTGAAAATGCCATGGATCCCGCATATGCAACAGCATTAGGTGTTGATATTGATGGATTACTATTATCACAGCCAGATACTGGTGAACAAGGATTAGAAATTGCAGATGCTTTGGTATCCAGTGGTGCCGTTGATCTTGTCGTTATCGATTCAGTTGCAGCTTTAGTTCCTCGTGCAGAAATTGAAGGCGAAATGGGTGACGCTCATGTTGGGTTACAAGCTCGTATGATGTCACAAGCTCTCCGTAAATTGGCTGGTTCAATCAACAAAACAAGAACAACTGTTATTTTTATTAATCAATTACGTGAAAAAGTTGGTGTCATGTTCGGTAGCCCTGAAACAACACCAGGTGGCCGTGCCTTAAAATTCTACGCAACAATTCGCTTAGATGTTCGTCGCCGTGGACAAATTAAAGATGGTACGGATGTCATTGGTAATGAAACAACTATTAAAGTTGTTAAAAACAAGGTAGCACCACCATTTAAGATTGCTGAATTAAATATGATGTACGGGTCAGGTATCTCAGCTACTGCTGATATCTTAGATCTTGCTGTTGAAAATGGTATTGCTGAA
Source organism: Dellaglioa sp. CoH-56-MRSF-13 (assembly GCF_056782095.1). The sequence goes on from NZ_JBXAYC010000003.1 coordinate 67,718, forward strand.
AAAGCTGGGTCATGGTTCTCATACCATGGCGAACGTTTAGGTCAAGGTAAACCAAATGTCGTTAATATTTTGGAACAAAAACCTGATATGTTACATGATATGGACCAAGAAGTTCGTGCAAAATTATTTGCACCCGATGAAGAACCTGCTAAAGAAGTTAAGGAAGAATCAGCAGCACCAAAGAAAACAACTAAAAAAGTTAAAAAAGCTGACGATGCTCCAGTGTTAGATTCAAAAATCGAAACATTAGATTTACCAGAAGCTTAATAAAAAAAATAGTAAAGTGAACCTCCAGTATTGGACCAATCCAATACTGGAGGTTTTTTTATAATTAATCAAACAAAAAAGGTAGAAGAAGTATAGTAAGTAGAAGTTATCTACTTATATACTTCTTCTACCTTCTCCATTAGTCATTTGGCTTAATGATATTGCATGAATATCATTAATTTTAACGGTGATATGATTGATAATTATATTATCTTCATACCAGCCATTAATGAGTCCCTGTATAGGTTCTAAAAGTGTATCATCCAAATTTTTATTAGTGAGATCAACAGTGACAGGGGTGGATTTAATGATTGCCAAATTGATTACTTCTGCAATTTTAGTATCATTCATCTTAATGTCATGTGTTAATTTCTGTTTTCGTGTCTCTTCGTTTAATTTTTTTGTTCGAGCCGATGTATGGTCGCTTAAATAGAATCCTTGCCATTTCATCATACCGCGATCGTGATAATCATATTTTAAAAATTGATTTATCAAATTTGCATCAACATCAGTTGTTTTACTCATAGGTATTACCCCCAGCATGGCCACCGACTAACCCAGCGCGATAAATAGCTGTTGCACCTTCAGACTTACTGGAAAGTTTTACGATCGATTTAAAACCATATTTTTTTCGTATGATGTCAATGGTATTGTCCAAGTTGTGATTCTTTTGTTCCGTATTATTAGTGTCAAACATGTCTAATTGTTGACTATTATCGTCAACTAATTTGCCACACGAAATACTAATATGTCTTAGAGCTTCATGACGCCATTTTTTTCGAAATAGGTCGATGGCATATTTTGTGATTTGGGCATTACTATTTGTTGAATCAATTTTTAATGAACTACCAAAGCCTGAATATCTTTTTCCAGAATCTGTCGTTTCGGCTAAAGAAAATCCAATGCCTAAATTAATGACAGTAGCCACTTTGTGATGAGAACGTAATCGTGCTGCTACTTGTTCTGCAATTTCACGAATAACGACTTCAATTTCAGATTGGATAACATAGTCTTTTGGTAAGACTTGGCTATTACCATAGGATTTTTCCTTGGGGGTATATTTATCATGAATGATTGAACGATCAATTCCCCAAGAAAACGCAAATAATTGGCTACCAATTACGCCAAATTTGTTTTTTAATTCATATGGGTTGAAGTGAGCTAAATCGTTCATTGAATTGATATGATTTTTTTGTAATTTTTCGGCAGTTTTAGATCCAATTGACCAGATATCGTCAAGTTGTGTTATTGGCCATAACTTATCGGGGACGTCTTCATAATGCCATTCAGCAATTAAACTATGGTTATGTTTTGCTTCAATATCCAGAGCTAATTTAGCAAGAAGTGGATTATCACCAATACCAACGGTTGTATAAATTCCTGTTTCCCCTTTGACCGCAAGTTGAATTTTACGAGCAACTTCATAGGGACTATTTCCGAAAAGTTTCCAACTAGTCGTCATATCAATAATTGACTCATCGATAGAGTATGGGTGAATATCGTCATTTGAGGCAAATTGTTGAAATAGCTTATTGATTTTTAAGTTCTCTTCTATGTAAAGATTCATTCTGGGTTGGGCAACAACTAAACGTTTATCATGAATTGGAACATCAGTAGCTCGTGATACGTTTGTGATACCAAATATTTTCTTAGCCATAGGGCTAGCAGCTAGTACTAACCCGCTACCTGTATTCTTTGCTGTAGACATAACAACGAGAATAGAGCGTAATGGATTAAGACCGCGTGCAACTGATTCGACAGAAGCATAGAAAGATTTTGAATCAATCATAAAGATGACTTTTCTAGGTTCGTTACTATAATTGTACATTCGAGGAAACCTCCTTAACATATATCCAATTATACGAACATACGTTTCTTTAGTCAATGATATTTAGTCAAGCGGTGCTATAAATAATAAAAAGAATAACTTATACCTTTATATTTAAGGTATAAGTTATTCTCTTATTAGATAGAAGGATCAATTAAAACGTCAATTAATTTTGCTTGTGTAGGCGTTAAAATATGACTTGTACGATAAACGAGTGACATTAAAAATTTAGGTTGATCTAATTCCGATAAGGGGAGTGAGACTAAATCATCTGCAGCATCCAATGCTAGTTCTGTTAAAAAACCAATACCAACATTTTCGGTAACCATTTTTTTAATAATCTGACTGTCACTTGTTGTATAGATAATCTTTGGTTTGAAATGATTTTTTGTTGTTAACTCTTTAAAAGCGATTGGATGAACAAAACCCTCATTTTGCATAATAAATTTTTCATTTCGAAGTTCAGAAAATTTAACGGATTCTCTTGAAGCAAGTGGATGATGTTTGCTAACGATAATCTTGAAGTGTTTAGATGCAAAATTTCTGGCAATTAAGCGGTCATCTTCTATTGGTTTAACGGAACCTAATAAAGCCATATCTAATGATCCGTTTATTAACTGAAGAAGTAGGGCTTGGGAACCGTTCTCAACTGTATCTAGATGATTAATCAGACCTGAATTAAATAAATTGCTGACAATTTGCGGAAAATAGTACGTTCCTATAATAGGTGGTAATCCAAATCGAACGTGCTCATTTTTAAGTTGGTTAATTTCTTGGTTAGCAATTGTTAATTCTTTGAGAATAATATTAACATGTTCAGCGAATTGTTCACCACTTGGTGTAAAAGAAACTTGATGATGTGATTGATCACGAATAATCAGATTTGTGTCTAATTCAGTTTCTAAGCGTTTCATTGCAGTTGTGATTGTTGGTTGACTAACTGAAAAAAAATGAGCAACTTTTGAAAAATTTCTCAAATTAATTATTTGTTGATAATATTCTAAATCTCGAATGTTCATTATAATCTCCTCTAAATCAACGTTTATAATCCTCATATAAATAATATTTATAGTATAACACATGTTTGACTATAATTTTTAAAGGGGTGTATTCTTGCTCTTGTAAGTTAAAGAGAAAATAAAATATAAAAAAATAATGGAGGAATTAATGATGACAAAAGCACAAGATATGTTAAATAACCCATTTGTAAATAAAGGTACAGCATTTACAATGGAAGAACGTCGTGAATTAGGACTTATTGGTATGTTACCAGCTAAAGTTCAAACAATTGAAGAACAAGCAACACAAAACTACGCACAATATTTAAGTAAAGAAACTGGTCTTGAAAAACGCCATTTCTTAATGGAATTATTCAATGAAAACCGTACACTATTTTTCTACTTAATGGGACAACATGTGGCTGAATTTATGCCAGTTGTTTATGATCCAGTTGTTGCTGATTCAATCGAAGAATACAACGAAATTTATGTAAATCCACAAAACGCTGCATTCTTATCAATTGATCATCCAGAAGATATCGAAGCAACATTAAAAAATGCTGCTGCAGGACGTGACATTCGTTTAGTCGTTGTGACAGATGCTGAAGGTATTTTAGGTATGGGCGATTGGGGTGTCAACGGTGTTGATATCGCAATTGGTAAATTAATGGTTTATACAGCTGCTGCTGGAATTGATCCTTCACAAGTTTTACCAGTTTCTATTGATGCTGGAACAAATAATGAAACATTATTGAATGATCCATTATACCTTGGTAACAAACATGAACGTGTAACTGGTGACAAATACTATGACTTCGTTGATGGCTTTGTCCAAAGTACAAAGAACTTGTTCCCAGAATTGTTATTACATTGGGAAGATTTTGGCCGTTCAAATGCTGCTAATATTCTTGAAAAATATCAAAACGAAATCACAACATTTAATGATGATATCCAAGGTACAGGGATTGTTGTTTTAGCTGGTATCTTAGGTGCTCTAAGTATCACTAAAGGTTCAATTGTTGACCAAACAGTTATTACTTATGGTGCTGGTACTGCTGGTGTCGGAATTGCTAACCAAATTATGGACGAAATGAAACGCGCTGGTGTTTCAGAAGAAGATGCTCGCAAACGTTTCTTCTTAGTTGATAAACAAGGATTGTTATTTGATGATACAGAAGACTTAACACCTGGCCAAAAAGAATTTACGCATAAACGTTCAGAATTTGCTAATGCTGATGAATTAACTTCTTTAGAAGCTGTTGTTAAAGCTGTTCAACCAACTGTTATGATTGGTACATCTACACAACCTGGTACATTTACAAAAGAAATTGTTCAAGACATGGCTTCACATGTTGAACGTCCAATCATCTTCCCATTATCAAACCCTACAAAATTAGCAGAAGCTAAGGCTGAAGATTTGATTGCATGGACTGATGGTAAAGCTTTAGTTGCTACTGGTATTCCAGCTGATAATGTTGATTACAAAGGTGTTACTTACCAAATTGGTCAAGCAAACAACGCACTTATGTACCCAGGTCTTGGATTTGGGATTATCGCTTCAACATCTTCAAGAGTTAATGGCGAAATCTTATCACAAGCTAGTCATGCTTTAGGTGGAATCGTTGATACTACAGCCGTTGGTGCTGCCGTATTACCACCAGTAACACATTTAGCAGAATTCTCACAAACAATTGCTGAAGTAGTTGCCCAAAGTGTTGTTGACCAAAAATTAAACAAAGAAGCAATTACAGATGTTAAAAAGGCTGTCTCAGATATGAAATGGACACCTAAATACTAAAAAAAGCGTAGAGAGAAGGACAATTAATTATGGTATTTTTCCAATCAATTCAAAGTGTTCTAGTTGTTGTTTTGATGATGGTACTTGGATACATTTTACAAGTTAAAGGTTGGTTCGCTGATTCATTTGGTGGCAATATCTCATCATTAATTACAAAAATTGCTTTACCAGCTTCAATTTTCGTTTCTGTTTTAAAATATTTAAAACGTGATCAATTAGCTGCATTGTCAGGTAGTTTACTCTACCCAGCAATTGCTGTTATTATCGGTTACTTAATTGCATGGGCACTTGTTCATATCTTGAACATCAAACCTGGTCGTCGTGGTATCTTCATGAATGCCGTTGTTAATGCAAATACAATTTTCATTGGTTTACCTTTAAATATTGCGTTGTTTGGCGATAAGAGTATCTCATATTTCCTTGTTTACTATATTATTAATACAGTTTCAACATGGGCATTTGGTGTTTTCTTAATTTCAAATGATGATCCAACAAAAGACAAATCAGATAAAACGAAAAAGAAAATTAACTGGGCTAAAGTAATCCCAATGCCACTTGTTGGGTTCATCGTTGCATTAATCTTCTTGGTTCTTGCAATTCCAGTTCCTGATTTTATTAGCCAAACATTAGGTTATGTTGGTGGATTAGTTACACCATTATCATTAATCTATATTGGTATTGTGTTAGCTAAAGCCGGTTTGAAGAGTATCAGATTTGATCGTGATACAGTCGTTGCATTACTTGGACGTTTTATTTTATCACCAATCATTTTAATCGCTGTTATTCTTTTAGGTACACATTTAACTGGTGCAGATTTAGCACCATTATTACAAAAAACTTTGATTGTTCAATCAGCTACACCAATGTTAGCCGTATTACCAATCTTAGCTAATGAAGCACATGGAGACGTTAAATACGCAACAAACATTGTTACAACAAGTACAATCTTGTTCATCATTGTTGTTCCTGTTTTAACGACCCTTATCTCATTCATGTAATATAAAATTTATTTAAAATAGAACGTCACTGATTACCTCTATAATTAGTGACGTTCTATTTTTTTGCATATTAAATGGTAACAATCGTTAAATCGGTTATAATAAGGGAACGGAAGTGAAATGATTAAATTTGTAGGAGTAAGTAGATGAAAACTAATAATAAAACATATCATATGAGTATTTTGGCGTTATTTATTTCAATCATTATTGTTCAAAATTTTGTGCCATTATTTGGTTACATCCCTGTTGGCCCCTTAAGCATCACAACCATTCATATCACGGTGATTGTTGCTGCTTTAGTGTTTGGCTGGAAAGATGGTGCATTTATCGGTGGTGTCTGGGGATTAATCACATTTATCAGGGCGTTTGTGTCGCCAACTAGTCCACTTGCACCCATTGTTTTTACAAATCCACTTATAGCAATTGTGCCAAGAATTTTAATTGGAATTGTGACAGCAGTCATTTTTTACTTTTTATATAAATGGTGGAAAAACAAAACGTTAGCCATGATTATTGCCTCTGTTTTTGGTTCATTGGTTAATACGGTTTTAGTTTTAGGCCTTATCTATCTTTTATATCATGGGCAAGCAGCTAATTTTTATAAAGTTGATATGGCACAATTATTACCATATATTATGGGACTAGTTGTCACAAACGGTATTCCAGAGATGATTTTAGCAGGGATTGTTGCGCCATTGATAGCAAGACCTTTACAAAAAATAGTTCGGAAAAGTTAGAGAACAAAATACACGATGCTAATAGGTAAAAATAAAAAAGTTATTAACAACGAATGATATTTCGCTGTTAATAACTTTTTTTAGTTGAATTTAGAAATAATTTTAGAATCTAATGTTCCATTTTCTAGTGCAATTAATGCGTCGATTATAGGCATATGATGAATTTCAGTATCATCTGCTAGCAGACTACTAGGAATAAAAAAGGTTGTTGAATAGTGATCACCTGCTAGATAATCACCATCAATTGTCTGACCTAAGATACAAACGTCATCCCAGTTCAAAGAGATAGTATCAGGTGTTTTCAAGAAGTTCATTGTTTCTAAAAATTGTGTTTGAAGTGAGCTGCCAGGAAATTGTAAATAGCCATCATTTGTCTGACGGATATTTGAATTAAGTAATAATTGTTGTAGCGTTTGTGGTGCTGAATCTATCAGTTGACTTTTTAATTCTGTGAACATGAATAACACACTCCTTTGAATTAACGTTTATTCAAAATAGTAACATTAAATTTAATATTGCCCCAAGAAGTTGTACTTTTACCTTGCATTTGAATTGCTTTAGGGAAAAGTGACTTACCAGAAAAAATTGGTGTTACCTGATAACGGACATGATCTCCTTTATCAACTGCTGCACGAACTGCGTTTTCATACTTGGTCATGTAGGGTGTGTTAACAGGGTTTTGATATAATGTTGCTAAATTTTCTTTTTTATCACCACTACCACCAAGTTGTCGACCGATTAAATGTCCACGGGAATGAAAATAAGGTGACAGCCCTGACACAAAACCAGTTGGTCGAATTGAAGAATCTGCTGATGACCCTCTAGATTCTAAAGCTTTAACTAAAAGAGCATTGGCCTGAGTAGCACGGCCAAGAGAGTCAAGAGCGCCGTATTTTATCCAACCATTGGCATTATCTGCAAGATCACTTTTTGAAAAGGTTGGCGCACCATTATCCACAATTCCATTAATGGCCTTGCTACTATTAATAGAACTAGTATTTGCTGTTCCTGTCCCATTTTTAACATTGACTGAAGTTGAATTGCCATTTGTTTGTAGCAAATCTTTTACAGTACTAGGTAATTTTCCGCTGAAAAGGGAGACAACTAAAATGACAGCAAGTCCAATTAGATAATTACGTGTTCGATTCTGAATATAACGTTTCTTTCGTTTCATAAAATTAACTCCAACTCTTTTTCTTTTAGTGTAGCATGGAATTAAAAAAAGTTATCAACAATTTCTAGTGATAACTTTTCAGATGAAGCTTATTTTTCAAAAGGATATTTAAAGCCCCATTGTTCACGAGCTTGTGTCATTATTGACATAACATCTGTTGTTTTTTCTAAGAATGGTTTAGGATTTAAATTACCCAAAACCATATCTTGAACATCTTTAATTTCATAATTCATGGCTTGTTTTGTATGGCCGGCAGTGATTTCTGTAGCTGTTCCATCAGATAATACAAGAGCAGCTTTATTAGCTCGAGGATAATCGTAAACAGTAAAGTAACCACCTTCATAAGCAATAATACCCATTTTAGGCATTTTAGCTCTGAATGTTAAGGCAACAGTTGCGAGTTCATTATTGGCATTTTGTAAACTAATCGTTTCAGATTCGTCAACACCTGATTCGAATAAATTCATTGCTGAACCTGTGATTTCTGGTGTGGCTGTCATGAATTGACGGACAAAGGCTAATGCATAAACACCGATATCTAATAATGCGCCACCAGCTAAATCAGGATTGAAGAAACGATTTGTTGGATCAGGATCTTTAAAACTACCAAATGAGGCTTGGACCATTTTTAGTTTGCCTAATTTTTTTTCTTCAGCTACTTCAATAATTTTTTTATAAAGTGGCATATGATAAATAGTCATTGCTTCTTGTAAAATCAAGCCTTTTTCTTCAGCTAAATCAGTTGCTTGTTTAAGTTCATCACTAGTCATGGTGATTGCTTTTTCACTTAAGACGTGCTTGCCAGCTTTAAGTGCAGCCAAGATTGTGTCGATATGGTAGTTGTGAGGTGTCGCAATGTAAACGATGTCAATTTCATCATCAGCTAATAAGTCTTCATAGTTACCATAGGCATGTGGAATATTAAATTCGTTAGCAAAAGTTTGCGCTTTTTCTAAGTTTCTTGAGCCAGCGGCATAGATTTCACCAAATGGTTGATCAAAGTAAGTTGTAAAGCTGTGAGCGATGTTACCAAGTCCAATAATTCCCCAATTTAAATTTTTTGTCATTATGTTCTCCTGTCTCATTTAAGATAGCTCAAGCTTAACAGAAATTTAATAAAAAGAGAAAAAATACGATGGTAATAGATATAGAATTAGGGTAAAATAAGTGAAACAATTAAATGTATAGGGACGGGTGTACTAATGAAAAAGAAAAATGGTCGGGGGATTTTTGTAAAGAACGGTAAAATTCAAGTTGCGAATATTGTTGTTTTAATTTTAATTCTTGGTATTATTACAGTCGTTGTTTCAATGAACGTTCATAAAAAGAATGTTGCTCGAGATGAATCTATTGCGACGTCATTATCAACCTCAAAAATTGAAGCAAGTGAATCAGCAAAAAAAGCAGCAGCAGAAGCTAAAAAACAAGCATTTATTAAGAAAGTAGCACCTGAAGCACAAAAAATGCAAAAAAAATATAAAGTCTTTTCTAGTATTACAATTGCACAAGCTATCTTAGAATCTGATTGGGGAACGAGTTCTTTAGCTAAAGACTACAATAACCTATTTGGAATTAAAGGAACGGGCGCACGTGCAAAAGATTTCAAAACTAAAGAACAAGAAAAAGATGGCACATGGAAGACGGTTACGGCTAAATTTATCGTCTTCAAAGATTGGGACGAAGCAATTATGTCTCATTCGAAATTATTAGCTAATGGAAATACATGGAATAAAACACAATTTGCTGACGTTCTTTCTGCAGCAACTTACGAAGATGCAGCAGCAGCTTTAGTAGTTGATGGGTACGCAACAGATAATGATTATAGTACAAAATTAACAGATATCATTAAACAATATCATTTAGATAAATATGATAAATAAACGGGATTAATGTCAAGTATAATAACGATAAATGAGTAGATTCAAATTGAAATTACCCTTATATTATGTTATTCTTAAGTCATTCAAAACCGGAATGTAGCTTTTTTACTTATACCGAAGTGAAAAAGCTATTTTTATACCCAAAAAAATATAAATAGCAAGAGGAGCGTACCCCACGTGAAACTTTTAGAAGACAGAATTATGCAAGATGGTATTGTATTACCAGGAGATGTATTGAAGGTCGATCAATTTTTAAATCACCAAGTTGATCCTGATTTAATGTTAGCAATGGGTGTGGAATTTGCTGAATTATTCAAAAATGAAAAAATTACTAAAATTTTAACAGTTGAATCATCAGGTATTGCCCCAGCAGTATTCGTTGGGTTACAATTTCATGTTCCTGTTGTCTTCGCACGTAAAAATAAGAGCGTTACGATGCAAAATGATTTATATTCTGCTTCTGTTTACTCGTACACAAAGAAAGTTGAAAATACAATTGCCGTTGCCAACAAGTTTTTAGGTGAAAACGATCGTGTTTTAATCATTGATGACTTCTTGGCAAATGGCCAAGCAGCTGAAGGACTCTTCCAAATTTGTGACGAAGCTAAGGCAGAAATTGCTGGAATTGGAATTGTAATTGAAAAATCATTCCAAAAAGGTGCCGAATTAATTCATGAACGTGGCGTACGTTTAGAATCACTTGCTAAAATTTCATCATTTGATGGTGATCAAGTTCATTTTGAAGATTAAATTAACGAAAAGAGCGCAAAATGTGCTCTTTTTTATTTTCTTATAAAATTGTTAAATTATGGTTGTTAAAACTTGATTGCCCCGCGGGATAACAGTATGATTAAGGGTATAAAGCAAAAGTAGAAAGTAGTGAATATATAGTGGAAAAAAAAGTTATCTTTCCTGGAAGTACATTGGGAATAATCGGAGATAGTCCAACGGGTGCAATGTTGGCTATGGCTGCAAGAAATTTAGGGTTTAAAATCGCAGCATACAGTCAAAATGAAGTTAGTGAGACACTTCAATTAGCAGATTATTCTGTTGTAGGTAAGATGAATGATAAGGATAAATTGAAAGAATTCGCTGAACGAACAGATATTGTGACGTATGAATCTGAACACGTTAATTCAGAAGTGATTGAATATATTTCAAAATATACTTATGTGCCACAAAAGTATAATGCATTAGAAATTATGCAAGACCGCTTGTTGGAAAGAGCTTTTTTTGAACAATTAAATATTAATATTCCACCTTTTGAAACAATTGTATCATTAGAAGATGTGTATAATTCTGTACTTTCAATTGGGTATCCCAGCGTTTTAAAACCAATCCAAAAAGGGTTTGGTAAAAGTTACCAGAGTGTTCTCAATACGCAAACTGATATTTCAGATGCGGCGTACTTGGTTGAACGTGGCACCTATATTTTAGAATCATGGATTCCTTATGAACAAGAAATCTCAATGGTTCTTATCAAAAATGGTAAGGAAATTAATTTTTTCCCAGCTGTTGAAAATAAATATCGTGATCATCGATTACACGAATCAATCGTACCAGCTAACTTAGATACAGAAATTTCTGCTGAAATGCATAAAATTGCCATTAAAGTTGCGGAAAATCTAGACTACACTGGCGCATTAGAAATTGGCTACTTTGTAACTAAATCAGGTGCAATTTATGTTAAACGTGTCGTGCCCGCTATGCATCAATCAGGGTATGTTTTTGATAAAGCAACAAACGTTAGCATGTATGAACAGCATTTACGTGCCATTTGTGGATTGCCACTATCAAAAGTGAAATTCCTTGCACCAACTGTTATGGTGTCATTAAAAGAAGAAGAACGTGCCGATTTAAAGACACAGTGGGTTCTTAAAAATAATTGGTATTACCATTTTTATCGTTACCCTGAAAATCATAAATTAGATCGTGCTGGGCATATTTTGGTTCAGTCAGATTCAGTTCGTGAAGCATTGAATCAAATTGAAGATACAGGCATTTGGGATAAAAAAGAAACAACAAATTAAATGAAATTAGAAGGATGAATCGTTTTGAATCGGTTCGTCTTTTTTTATGAACAAGTTGAGACATATATTCATAAAAATTAAAGAAGTTAAGGCGTTTTTTTGCTATAATAAATAATGACTGATTTATAGAGAGGATTGATTAATTTGACTACTGAAAGCTTATTGAACGGAATGAATAACAAACAAAAAGAAGCTGTCCTAAAAACAGAGGGACCACTCTTAATTATGGCTGGAGCTGGAAGTGGTAAAACGCGAGTATTAACGCATCGCGTTGCTTACTTAATTGAAGAAAAAGGTATCAATCCATGGAACGTATTAGCAATCACATTTACAAATAAAGCATCAAAAGAGATGCGCGAACGTGTTAATAAATTACTTAACAAAGGGGCAGAAGATGTTTGGGTTTCAACATTCCATGCACTTTGTGTTCGTATTTTGCGACGTGATATTGACCAAATTGGTTATAATCGTGCATTTACAATTGCCGACCCAGGTGAACAAAAGACTTTAGTAAAACGTATTTTAAAAGAACAAAATATTGATCCACAAAAATTTGACCCAAGAACCGTTTTAGGAGCAATTTCAAATGCAAAAAATGATTTATTAACAGAAAAAGAATACGCAGAACGTGCTGCAAGTATGTTCGAACAAATGGTAGCTAAAGTTTATACGGCATATCAAAAAGAGTTACGCTCAAATCAAGCAGTTGATTTCGATGATTTAATTATGTTAACTATCCGTTTATTTAAAGAAAAGCCTGAAACATTGGCTTTTTATCAAAATAAATTTCAATATATCCATGTGGATGAATATCAGGATACTAATGAAGCACAATATACCTTAGTAAACATGTTAGCTGAACGTTTCAAAAATCTCTGCGTCGTCGGGGATGCTGACCAAAGTATTTACGGTTGGCGTGGGGCAAACATGGATAACATTATGAATTTTGAAAAAGATTATCCTGATGCTGATGTTGTTAAGTTGGAACAAAACTATCGTTCAACGAAAACAATTCTGAATGCTGCCAATGCAGTTATTGATAATAATACGAACCGCAGTGATAAGAGTCTTTGGACTGATAATAAAGATGGTGAGAAAATTTCTTACTACCGTGGCCAAAGTGAAAATGATGAATCACATTATGTGGTTGAAAAAATTCAAGAACAAATTAAAGATAATCACTTAAATTACGGTGATTTCGCCATTTTATATCGAACGAATGCACAGTCTCGTGTGATTGAAGAGACATTCTTAAAATCAAGCGTTCCTTACAAAATGGTTGGTGGACACAAATTCTACGAGCGATTGGAAATTCGAGATATCTTAGGCTACATTCGTTTAATTGCTAATGATCAAGATTCAATGAGTTTTGATCGTATTGTAAATGTCCCAAAACGCGGTATCGGTGCAAGTAGTGTGGACAAATTACGTGAATTTTCAGATATGAATAATTGGACAATGCTTGAAGGTGCTGAAAACTCAGCGCTTGCTAATATTTCTGGTAAAGCTGAAAAATCATTACAAGAATTTGCCACAATGATTCGTGGATTACAAAAAATGCGTGAGTTCTTGAATGTGACCGAGTTAACAAAAGAAATTTTAAAACAATCAGGTTATGAAGCTAATTTGAAAAAGACGAAAACGATTGAAAATGAAACGCGACTTGAAAACGTTGAAGAATTCTTGTCTGTAACTCAGCAATTTGATGATCGTTGGGAAGCTGAAGAAGATGATAGTGACCGTTATGTTGATTTCTTAGCTGATTTAGCACTAGTTTCTGCACAAGATGATATTGAAGAAGAACCTGAAGAAGTCACATTGATGACATTACATGCCGCTAAAGGACTTGAATTTCCAGTTATCTTTTTAATGGGATTGGAAGAAGGCATATTCCCTCTTTCTCGTGCCATGTTAGAAGATGATCAACTTGAGGAAGAACGTCGTTTAGCATATGTCGGAATTACTCGTGCTGAACGCAAATTATATTTAACAAATGCTTTTTCAAGAATGTTGTATGGTCGTCGTCAAAGTAATCAAGCTTCACGTTTCATTGGTGAAATAGATGAGTCATTACTTGAATTAGATAATCAAACGGCAGCACCATCTCGTAATTCATCGTATTCCAATCAACGTGCGACGGCGACAACATACCGTCGACCTGCTAAAACCGTTGAACGTGATAATGGTACAGGTGCTGATGCAGTTGTTTGGCGTATTGGTGAAAAAGTGGAACATAAAGCTTGGGGTACTGGGACAATCGTTAAAGTTTCAGGATCAGGTTCGGATGCTGAACTTGATATTGCTTTCAAAGAACAAGGGATTAAGCGTCTGTTGACAGCTTTTGCACCAATTACAAAAAAAGTGGACTAAATAAAAGGAGGGTTCAAGTTTGTCAAATCAAGCCATAACATTGGAAGAAGCAACTAATAGAGTGAATCAATTAAAAACTGACTTAATCAAATGGACGCGTCAATATTATGTCCTTGATCAGCCAACAGTTGAAGATCATGTTTATGATGAACACTACCTACAACTAGTAGAACTTGAAAAAGCCTTTCCTAATTTAGTGACACCTAATTCACCAACGCAACGTGTTGGTGGCCAGGTACTGCCTGGTTTTGAAAAAGTTTCGCATGAAGTACCAATGCTTTCATTGGGGGATGTCTTTTCCATTGAAGAACTATCGGAATTTGATCAACGATTACAAAAATCAGTTGATGCTGAGGTAAGTTACAATACTGAACTCAAAATTGATGGATTGGCCATTTCGTTAACATATGAAAATGGTGTATTCGTTAAAGGATCAACTCGTGGAGATGGCACAATTGGTGAAAATATTACTGAAAATCTTAAAACAGTCAAATCAATTCCACTAACATTGACGGAACCCATTTCAATTGAAGTTCGTGGAGAATGTTACATGCCAACAAAGGCGTTTGTTGCGTTGAATAAACGTCGCGAGGAAGCTGGAGAAACGGTATTTGCTAATCCTAGGAATGCAGCAGCAGGTAGTTTACGACAATTAAATACAGCTGAAACGGCTCAACGACAATTGAGTACATTTATCTATTATATAGTTGATCCGGATGTCAAAACTCAAAGTGATGCGTTAAAACGCTTGTCTAAACTTGGATTTAGAACAAATACTGAATCACGTGTTACGAGTGATATGACAGAAATTTCGGCATACATTAATGAATATCAAGCAAAACGTCATGATTTATCTTACGATATCGATGGTATTGTTATTAAAGCAAATTTATTCACGATTCATGATGAAGTTGGTAATACGGTTAAAGTTCCAAAATGGGCAATTGCCTATAAATTCCCGCCAGACGAGCAAGAAACTAAAGTTCTAGATATTGAATGGACGATTGGTCGAACAGGTGTCGTAACACCAACTGCAATCATGAATCCTGTGCAGTTAGCGGGAACAACAGTTTCTCGGGCATCATTGCATAATGGGGATTTACTGAAACAAAAAGATATTAGAATTAACGATACGGTTAAGTTGCATAAGGCTGGGGATATTATTCCAGAAATTTCTGAAGTTGTCTTAGATAAACGACCAGAAGACAGTGTTGTGTATAGTTTGCCAACGAACTGCCCAGTTTGTGGAGCAATATTAGTTCATCTGGATGAAGAAGTTGCATTACGTTGTATCAATCCAAAATGTCCCGCACTCATTAAAGAGAGTCTGGCACATTTTGCTTCTAGAAATGCGATGAATATTGATGGACTAGGGCCTAAAATTGTTGAACAATTATTTGAAAATAAGTTAATTAGTGATGTTGCAGGATTGTATCAGTTAACTGCCGATCAACTGTTAACGCTAGATAATTTCAAAGAAAAATCGGTTAATAAATTATTAAATGCAATTGATATTAGCCGACAAAATTCAGTGGAACGCTTATTATTTGGACTAGGAATTCGGCATGTTGGAGCTAAGGCTGCTCGATTGGTTTCAGCCGAATTTAAAGATATTCATCAATTAATGACAGCAATTTCCGAAGATATTCTCGTCATTGATTCAATCGGACAGGTGATTGCGGATAGTCTTGTGACTTATTTTGCCAATGACCAAGTTCGTGAATTGATTGATGAACTGGATAATGCGCAAGTTAACTTAACCTTTTTAGGCAAAACAACTGCTGAAATTGCAGAATTAGCTGAAGGTAGTCCCGTGATGGATAAGAAAGTTGTCCTAACGGGAACACTTGATCAGTTGAAACGAAGCGATGCTAAAAAATGGCTTGAAGCAAATGGTGCTTCTGTTGTTGGTAGTGTTTCGAAAAAAACAGACCTATTAATTGCCGGGCATGATGCTGGAAGTAAGTTAACAAAAGCGAAGCAACTAGAAATTGAAATTTGGGATGAACAACAATTTATCTCAGTTATGGAAGGAGTGTCATATGAAAAAAATTAAGATTGGACTTATGTTAAGTTTCTCGTTAATTTTCTTAGCAGCCTGTGGCAATGTTGCCTCATCAGGCTCGTCGGGAACCTCTAAAAATACATCAAGTTCTGGTTACCAGACAACTGGCCAAACAAGTGATAGTAACTATGAAGGTGTCATTAAAGATGGTAAATATTTAACAAGTAAATCAAGAGGTGTGGCACTCACACAAAATGACAATGTCTTGAATTTAAAAAGTTTTGAATCTGGTCTGTTAGATTTATCTAAAGATCAATTTGCTACTGACAGTTATATTTTCCAAGAAGGACAATATTTAACAAAAACGACTGTTCAAAGCTGGTTAGGACGTGAATCAAGTGCTAATAAAGACGGATTAAACCCTAAGAGTAATGGTAAAACGGGTGAAACAGACCGTAATCCCATGTATGTACAGCAAGTTGAAGAACAAGATTTTATGACAAAAAAAGGCAGCAAATTATCACTCTCGGGTATCTCGGTAGGTATCGGAATGAACTCAGTTGATTATTATCAAAAAGAAGAATATGGGGCTGAATATAAAACCGTTATTTCTGATGCAACAATGAGAGAAAAGGGTAAAGAAGCTGCTAACAAAGTGGTTGCTCGTCTTCGTAAAACCAAAGGAATTAGTGATAGCGTTCCAATCATGGTGGCAATGTACAAGCAAGCACCAAACGATAGTTTAGTTGGCGGTAGTTTCTACGCCTACGCTGTGAATAAGAATGGTAAAACGACGATTGATAATTGGGATGATGTTTCAATTAAGAGTTATACGTTCCCAACGACATCGACGGCCACATCACCTAATACAAATGATGAAACGACATTTACGAATTTTAAAACTGAAGTTCAAAGTTTCTTTCCTAATTTAGCAGGTGTAACAGCACAGGTACAATATAAAAACAAAGCAATTACAGGGATGCACATCAATATTACAACTCAATTTTATAGTGAAACAGAGATTATTAGTTTCACTCAATATTTATCAACAACGGCCGTGAAATATTTAGCATCAGGGATTCCAATTGACATTACTATCAAAGGTAGTGATGGGACAATGCAAAGTTTCCTTGCCAAAACAGCTAAAGAAAGCACATACTATACGCATGTATTTACCAGTTATTAAAAAGAAATTAATTTGAATTTTGAAGGGATGGTTTTGAATGTCAATTAGTAAAGAAGAAGTCAAACATGTCTCAGAGTTAGCTAAACTAGAACTCAGTGATACAGATTTAGAACTATTTACCAGTCAATTAGATGATATTATCGGAATGGCTGAACAATTATCAGAAGTAGATACAACAGGCGTTCCAGTAACGACACATATTACAGATGTTCTCAATGTGATGCGTGAAGATGTCGCAGAAGAAGGAACAGATCGAGACTTACTCTTTAAAAATGCACCGGATAGTGAAAATGGCCTTATTAAAGTGCCAGCAATTATTGATGAAAGTGAGGAAGCTTAAGCATGGATTATTTCAAACAAGATTTATCAAGTTTACATGACGCATTAGTTAATAAAGAAATGAGTTCTGAAGAATTAACGAAGGCAACCTTTGCTGAAATTAAAGCACGTGATTCAAAGATTTCTGCTTTCCTCGCAATGAACGAAGAAATGGCACTTAGCCAAGCTAAGGCTGTTGATGCTGCTGGTATCGATGCAAATAATGTCTTAGCCGGGATACCAATGGCTGTTAAAGATAATATTGTGACAAAGGATTTAACAACAACTGCTGCAAGCAAAATGTTAGAAAATTTCAATCCAATATATGATGCAACAGTGATTGAAAAAATGCGCCAAGCACAAATGGTGACAATTGGTAAAACAAACATGGATGAATTTGCTATGGGTGGTTCTACTGAAACGTCAGCTTTTAAAACAACAAAAAACCCTTGGAATACAACGAAGGTTCCCGGTGGCTCATCAGGTGGTTCAGCTGCTGCAGTTGCTTCAGGTGAAGTTATTGCTGCTTTAGGCTCAGATACTGGTGGTTCTATCCGTCAACCTGCTTCATTTAATGGTGTCGTAGGAACAAAACCAACTTATGGTCGTGTATCACGTTATGGTTTAATTGCATTTGCATCAAGTTTGGACCAAATTGGACCATTCACACGTGGCGTTAAAGATAACGCTGCTGTTTTAAATGCAATCAGTGGTAACGATGTTCATGATTCAACGAGTTCAGCGCAAGCTGTTCCTGATTTTACTGCTGGATTAACTGGCGATATTAAAGGAATGAAGATTGCTTTACCTAAAGAGTATTTAGGTGAGGGTGTTGATGCTGGTGTTAAAGAAGCCATTCAAAAAGCAGTTAAGACGTTTGAAGAACTTGGCGCAACAGTTGACGAAGTTAGTTTACCAAACAGTAAATATGGTGTGCCCGTTTACTATATTCTAGCTTCTTCTGAGGCATCATCTAATTTACAACGTTTTGATGGTATTCGTTATGGATTCCGTGCACAAGACGTTAAGAGTTTGGAAGATGTTTATGTACGTTCTCGTTCAGAAGGTTTTGGGGATGAAGTTAAACGTCGGATTATGTTAGGAACATTCTCATTATCTGCTGGAACTTATGACGCTTTCTTCAAGAAAGCAGCTCAAGTTCGGACTTTAATCTGCAATGATTTCCGTAATGTATTCAATGATTATGATTTGATTATTGGGCCTACTGCACCTAATACAGCATTTAATATTGGTGATAAAATTGAAGACCCAATTACAATGTATATGAATGATATTTTAACGATTCCAGTTAACTTGGCTGGACTACCCGGCATGTCAGTTCCTGCTGGATTCTCAAATGGCTTACCAGTTGGATTACAATTAATTGCGAAATCATTCGATGAAGCAACAATGTATCGTGCTGGTTACGCATTTGAACAAGCAACTGATTTCCATAAAGAAGTCCCTACGTTAGGAGGCCAAAACTAATGAATTTTGAAACAACAATTGGACTTGAAGTTCATATTGAAATGAAAACTAACTCTAAGGCATTCTCACCTTCAAAAGTTGATTTTGGGGCAGAACCTAATACGAATACCAACGTTATTGACTGGGGTTATCCAGGTGTTTTACCAACTGCCAATAAAGGGGCAATTGAATACGGAATGCGTGCTGCCTTAGCTTTAAATTGTGAAATCACAAAGGATAACCATTTTGACCGAAAAAATTACTTTTATCCTGATAATCCAAAAGCTTACCAGATCACACAATCAGAAGAACCTATTGGTCGTAACGGCTTCTTAGAAATTGAAGTTAATGGCGAAACGAAAAAAATCGGAATTGAAGAAATGCACGTTGAAGAAGATGCGGGTAAAAATACGCATAATCCTAACGGCTATTCTTATGTCGATTTAAACCGTCAAGGAACACCTTTGATTGAAATTGTTTCACGTCCTGATATCAAAACACCTGAAGAAGCTTACACATATCTTGAAAAATTACGTCAAGTTATTCAATTTACCGGTGTTTCTGATGTGAAGATGGAAGAAGGATCAATGCGAATTGATGTTAATATTTCAATTAACCCAATTGGCCAACCCGGTTATGGGACAAAAACTGAAATGAAAAATTTAAATTCATTTGAAAATGTGCGTAAAGGACTTGAATTTGAAGAAAAACGTCAAATAAATGTCTTGATGTCTGGTGGTATTGTTCAACAAGAAACACGCCGTTTTGATGCACCAACTGGTACAACTATTTTGATGCGTGTCAAAGAAGGGGCTAGCGATTATCGTTATTTCCCAGAACCAGATATTCCACCAATTCATATTAGTGATGACTGGATTCAAGAAGTTAGAGAATCAATTCCCGAAATGCCTGACAAACGACGGACACGCTATGCAAGTGAATTAGGCTTGCCTGAATATGATGCTGAAGTCTTAACACAAACAAAAGAAATGTCAGATTTCTTTGAAGACACAATTAAGTTAGATGCAGATCCTAAGTTAGCTGCTAACTGGTTAATGGGTGAAGTTAATGCGTTCATGAATACAAATAAATTAAACTTACAAGATACTAAATTAACACCAGCAAATCTTGCTGGAATGATTAATTTAATTACTGATGAAACAATTTCAAGTAAGATTGCTAAAAAAGTTTTCCAAGAAATTATTAAAAATGGTAGCGAACCTAAAGCTTGGGTTGAGTCTAAGGGACTTGTTCAATTATCTGACCCAGCTAAGTTACAACCCATTATTGATGGTATTTTAGATAACAATGAACAATCAATTGAAGATTTCAAAAATGGTAAAGATCGTGCTGTTGGATTCTTAATCGGACAAATCATGAAACAAACACAGGGACAAGCAAATCCTAATGTGGTCAATCAATTATTGATGGCCTCATTGAAGCAAAGATAATCTTATTAAAATAAGATTCATGTGGAGGAACGGAATGAGAAAAAGAGCCAGAATTATCTATAACCCAACATCCGGTCGTGAGGCTTTAAAAAGTGATCTCGTGAGTATTCTAGACATCATTGAAAATGCCGGGTATGAAACTAGTGCTTATGCGACGACAGCGAAGAAACATTCAGCTCGAGATGAAGCAACGAGAGCTGCTAAATCAGGGTTTGATTTAGTAATTGCTGCTGGTGGCGACGGAACCATTAATGAAGTTGCTAATGGAATTGCTGGTCTTAAGCACCGACCTAAGATAGGTGTTATTCCAGCTGGAACGACAAATGATTATGCGAGAGCTTTGAAAATACCTAGGGATGATTCAGTTGCTGCTGCAAAAGTAATTGCAAAAGGTAACACAGTTAAAATGGATGTTGGACAAGCTGGAGAAAAATATTTCATTAATATCGCTGGTGGTGGATTATTAACGGAATTAACTTATGATGTTCCTTCACAATTTAAATCACTTTTTGGTTATCTGGCTTATTTAGCTAAAGGTGCTGAAATGTTACCTAGAATGAAACCAATTGAAATGAACCTTGAGTATGATGGGGGAATTTTTAAAGGGAAAGCATCAATGTTTTTATTAGCATTGACGAACTCTGTAGGTGGCTTTGAACAAATCGTACCAAACGCTTCACTTGATGACGGTAAGTTTACCTTGCTTATTGTTAAAGCGACTAATATCGCCGAAATGTTGCATTTAATGGCACTTGTGTTAAATGGTGGGAAGCATATTAATGATAAACGTGTGATTTATGTTAAAACGTCTAAATTAATTGCTAAACCAGTCGATAATAAAATGATGATTAATATTGATGGTGAATATGGTGGTGATGCACCAATGACTTTCAAAAATTTAAAGCAACATATCGAAATTTTTGCGAATACAGATGCATTGCCAGAAACGTCAATTACGTCAGGTCGTACGGCTGCCGAAATTACAGCTGAAGAACATTTTGTAAAAGAAGTCCAAGAAATGCATAGTGAAGATGTTGACGGTAATGGTACAATTAGTAAAGTAAGAGATAACTAAGAAATTAAGTAGGATTGAGGTGCTTGGTAAAGGCCTCAATCCTGTTTTATTTCTAGAGTTGGCAACTATTGACTTTTAGGGGTTAAACATGGTTGAATAAAGTAAATACGCAGGAACATCGAAAGGACAACAATGAAAAAACTACCTCCAGTAATAAAGAACCAAGAATTTGATACAGAAATTATCGATTTAACTTATCAAGGTATGGGTGTCGCTAAAGTTGATGGCTACCCATTATTTATTGAAAATGCATTACCAGGCGAAAAAGTTAGTATTCGTGTAATGAAAGTTAGCAAGAACTTTGGTTTCGCTAAAGTTTTAGCTTTTCGTAATGAGAGCCCAGATCGTGTTGAAACAAAAGGTTCAGCATATACACAAACTGGAATTGCACCTTTACAACATTTAGCATACCCAGCACAATTAAAATTCAAACAAGCACAAGTTCAAGAGTTATTGAAAAAAGCGCATTTGGATATTGAAGTATCTGATGCTGTTGGAATGGAAAATCCTTTCCATTACCGTAATAAAGCACAAGTGCCTGTTCGCGAAATTGCTGGTGAATTAAAAACAGGATTCTTCAAGAAAAACAGTCATGATTTTGTTGCAATTGAAGATTTTTTAATTCAAGATGAAGAAATTGATAAAGCAATCGTAGCTGTACGTGATGTCTTACAACGTTTCCATGTGGAAGCATATGACGAACGTGCACATAAAGGGATTATCCGTCACATTATGGTTCGCCGTGGTCATTACTCAAAACAAATGATGATTGTCTTAGTAACACGCTCTAAGAAATTACCAATGTTTACTGAAATTACTGCTGCAATCCGTGAATCATTACCTGAGGTTACAACTATTGTTCAAAATACAAATTCTGAAAAGACAAATGTTATTTTAGGCCGCGAAAACAAAGTTTTATTTGGCCCTGGTTATATTGAAGATCAATTAAATGGATTAACATTTAGAATTTCACCACATTCTTTCTACCAAATTAATCCTGTCCAAACAGAAAAATTATATGCTGCAGCATTTGAACGTGCTGGTTTAACTGGTAATGAAACAGTTATTGATGCTTATAGTGGTATTGGAACAATTTCATTATCAATGGCAAAACATGCTCGTCAAATCTATGGTGTAGAATTAGTTTCTGCAGCGGTTAAAGATGCGAAAGAAAATGCTAAGATTAATGGTATTGATAATGTTCGTTTTGAAACTGGGATGGCAGAAAACTGGATGGAAAACTGGAGTCATGCTAACTTAAGACCTGACGTTTTAGTTGTCGATCCTCCTCGTAAGGGGCTAGAACCAGCATTTATTGAAAGTACACTTAAAATGCAACCTAAAAAAGTTGTTTACATTAGTTGTAACCCTTCAACATTAGTTCGTGATTTACAGAGCTTCTTAGATGATGGTTACAAAGTTACAAAACCAATTTTACCAGTGGATCAATTCCCACAAACAACACATATTGAAACAGTTACAATTTTAGAAAAATAACCAATTTAATATAATAGATGAGGAAGACCAAAGGTATTTTACTTTTGGCCTTTTTTTTGCAAACAGATAAATTGTATTCAGTGTGAAAAAGAGTATTCTAATGATATCTTAAAACATTAGGAGGTCCATTATGTCAAAAGAAACTGAAAAAGAATTACGTGAACGTTTAACTAATGAAGAGTTTGAAGTTACACAACATGCTGCAACGGAAGCGCCATTTACCGGTAAATATGATGACTTCTATCAAAAAGGAATTTACGTTGATGTTGTTAGTGGGGAAGCACTTTTTAGTTCAGCAGAAAAATATGACGCTGGCTGCGGTTGGCCATCATTTTCAAAACCAATCCCAGGTTCTAAGATTGCTGAGTTGGTTGATAATAGTCTTTTTGGTTATCAACGAACGGAAGTTAGAAGTAAGGAAGCAAATTCACATTTAGGTCATGTATTTACTGATGGACCTAAAGACCAAGGCGGATTACGTTATTGTATTAACTCTGCCTCATTGAAGTTTATTCCTGAAGCAGAAATGGAAGCTGCTGGATATAGTAACTATTTAAATAATTTATAAAAAATAAAAACATTCGACTTAAGGGATATGAGCCTATCTGGCTCTAAAAGTTGAATGTTTTTATTTGTATAATTATCCTTGGCTTTTTTGATGAATAAAGTAAACAGGAATGCCAAGTCCCGTTATTAATAGACCAACAAGTGCTAACGTCGTTTGTGTTAATAGTGTCGCAACGAGTATAAAAATACCCCCAATAATCGCGATGATTGGAATGATTGGATATAAAGGAACTTTATAGGGTCTATTTAATTCAGGTTCACGTTTTCGTAATATAAAGATAGCAACGAAAACTAGTACATTAAAAATCCAAATAACAAAAATAAGCATATCTGTTAATAAATCAAAACTACCTAAGAACATCATTATTATTGCGATACTTATTTGTAAAAAGCCCGCAATATATGGAACTCTCGTATGAGGAGATAAGCGTTTTAGCCAATTACTAAAGGGGAGTTGGTTTTCTAAGGCCATCGCATATGGAACGCGCATACCGGTTAACGTATAGCCGTTAGTGGCACCGTAGACTGAAATTAAGATACCAACGGTCACAAACTTACCACCAAATTGTCCAAATAGTTGTCTTGAGGCATCAGAAGCTGCATTTAAATTGCCAGCTAATCCTGAAATAGGAAGAGCCTTAAGAAAAACAAAATTAATTAATGTATAGATAATTGTGATGAAAAATAATCCTGAAATAATGGCTTTCGGTAAATCACGTTCTGGATGGTGCATCTCTCCGGCAATATTTCCAACCCCAATCCAGCCATCATAAGCAAACATGGTCGCAAGAAGGCCGCCACTTAAAGCAGTAAAGAAAGACTGGTGCGCGCCGGATGTTAACGGAATTAAACTAAACGTCACTTGTCCAGGAGTGAAAATCCCCCATATCACAATGACAATAATAGGTAATAATTTTAAAACTAATGAAATTGATTGAAAGGTACCACCAACTTTGGCGCCTAAAAAGTTAATCAATGTGATACTGATTCCACTAATTAAAGCAAATGGGATAATTAAATGTGAATCAAGATGGAAAAGATTAATTAATTGTGTGCCAAAAATAATTGAAAGAGCTGCAATGTTTGCTGGATAATAAATGATTATTTGTGCCCAGCCAAGTAAAAATGCTGGGAAACGGCCATAAGTATATTCGATATATTTAATGGCGCCACCAGTTTCTGGGATGGCGGCTGCAAGTTCTGCAGCGGTTAATCCAGCACAGATAGTTAAAAAGCCACCAAGTAACCAAACAAATAAAGTTAAGTTAGCAGATTGGGTTTGTTGTGTAACGCTTGAAACTTTAAAAAAAACGCCTCCGCCGATAACTGTTCCCATTACAGTTGAAAGGGCAGCGAAAAAGCCAATATCTCGTTTTAGGTGATCATTGTTCATGGAAAAAGGTCCTCGTTTCTATATTAAAATGCGTATTTAACTATTTTAGACTATTTAAACGTGTAATGAAACAAAAAATGAAGATGATAATCAACAAAATTCTGTTAATCTACATCTTCATTTTTATCATCTTGTGATTCTACAATTGGGGCTAATTTAATGGGATAGGTCCGGTTATCTGCTTCGTCAAACAAACTCACTGGTCCTTGATCGTTTGCATCAATTCTTAGATGAAAACCATATTCATCTAAGAAACTAAGTTCACGCTCATCTATATGTTCAATCTTACCATCGAGTGCACGTTCGTCAATTCGAATTGTGAGGTCTGATGAAATATCCAAATTATGGTGTCGATGACTTAATTCATCGTAGAATAGCCAATGTCCAGCATAAAAAATAGGTAAAGAAACCTTAGTTTTAGGTGCGGTTATAGACTTAATATCTTTCGTTAATCCAATAAAAAATGATGCACCTAGTAGTGCAAAACTACGTTTCTTCACAGCTATCCCTCCTAATTAGAACTCTTCTACTTAAATATAGCACTTTTAGCTAACAAGCGGAAAGAATTGCCCAAAATATATATAAATTTAATCTATCGTCACAAAATTGAAATAAAGCAATCGTTATGAAAACGGTTCAATTGTTGTTATAATGAATTTAATAATAAAATGGAGGTATTGGGTATGATTAAATTAGGTATTATTGGTACAAATTGGATTACAGGTCAATTCGTTGAAGCAGCGCATGAATCTAATGAATTTCAATTGACTAGTGTCTATTCAAGAACCGAATTAAAAGCCAAAGATTTTGGTGAAAAATATGGTGCAACAAATTTTTACGATAATATGACAGAATTTTTAAATTCAGATAAATTTGAGGTAATCTATATTGCTTCTCCGAATAGTTTACATTTTGAACAAATTAAATTAGCGATTGAAGCTGGTAAAAAAGTTATTGCCGAAAAACCAGTGGTCTCAAATCCAACAGAAATGGCCGCTATTCAGACGGTTCTTAGGGAACATCCTGGAAGTCAATTATTTGAAGCAGCTCGACAAATTCATCAAGATAATTTCAAAATTATTGAACAAAAAGTAACTGAACTAGAGACCATCCAAGGCGCAACTTTAACTTATATGAAGTATTCGTCACGTTATGATGCTATTTTAGCAGGTGAAGAACCTAATATCTTCTCACCAAAATTTTCTGGTGGTGCATTACAAGACTTAGGTGTTTACGTTGTTTATAATGCTATTTCTTGGTTTGGTACACCACTTGAAGTTCAGTACTATCCAACAATGTTACCAACAGGTGTTGATGGTAAAGGTGTCGCAATTCTAACTTATGAAGATTTTAGAGTGACCTTAAATATTGGTAAGACAGCAAATTCATATTTAACTAGTGAAATCTATGGCCTAAAAGACACAATTGTGATGGATAATGCAGCTGAATTAAATGAGGTTCTTTATCGAGATGGCTCTGATAAAGAAGAACTACTTAGTCAAAAACCAGCTAAAAATCCGATGTTAGCTGAAGCGATTGATTTTGCTAGAGTCATCAATAACCCCAATGACGTAACGAACAAAGCTGATTATATAAAATGGCAAAAACTTAGTGTGACAGTTAATCAAGTATTGTTTGATTTAAGGAAAAGTGCCGGAATTGAATTTCCAGCTGATCATAAATAAGAATTATTGAGATAAGTTTCTGTGAATCAATGGAAGCTTATTTTTTATATGCTATACTTAATTATTAAAACTAATCCTATGAAGTTAAAAGAAAGAGACTAAAATGAATCCAAAATTTGATGCATATTTTAAAGAACAAGGTTTTGAAACACAATCACCCATCCAAGAAGCCGTTTATGAACCTCTAAAATCAGGTGAAAATATCCTTGGATTAGCACCAACCGGTTCTGGTAAAACATTAGCGTTCAGCTTACCTTTACTCGAAAGATTAATACCTAAAGATGGCATTCAACTATTGATTATTGCACCTTCACAAGAATTAGCTATGCAATTAGCAGGTGTCATTCGTCCTTGGGCTAAAGAACTTGATTTAAAAGTTCAAGCTATTATTGGTGGTGCTAATATGAAACGCCAAATTGAAAATTTAAAGAAAAAACCTGAGATTATTGTCGGAACACCAGGTCGCTTATTGAATTTAGCTGAAGATAAAAAAATTAAATTACATAAAGTTAAATCAGTTGTCATTGATGAAGCGGATGATTTATTAACGGATGAAACACTAACAACTTGTCGTGATTTAATCAGCCAGGCACCTGCAGGCATTCAATTAAGTTTCTTTTCTGCGACGGAAACGGCAATATTAGATGATTTGAAAAAATGGTTTGGTGCTAATGTGACAACTTATGATGTTCGTGAAGTTGATCAAACACAAGGTATCGTTCACCATTATTCAATTGAAACACCAACGCGTAAACGTCAATCAACGTTGCGTCGTTTAGCAAATGTTGAAGATTTTTATGCACTAGTTTTCTTTAACCAACTATCATCGTTACAAGATATGGCTCAAAAATTAAAATATGATCATGTACCAGTCGCTGTCTTAGATAGCGAGCAACGCCAAGTTAATCGTGCTAATGCTTTATCACAACTTCATAAGCATGAAATTAAATTATTACTAACGACGGATGTTGCCGCTCGAGGTTTGGACATTCCAATGTTACCCGCAGTCGTAAATTATGATATGCCTAAAGATACGACGTCATATATTCATCGTGTCGGCCGGACAGGCCGGATGGGTGCTGAAGGGATGGTTATTAATCTTGGAAATGAACATGATCTACGTACCTTAAAACAAGATTTAAAAAATACACCATTTGAAATTGAAAAAGGTTACTTATATGATGGTGCGATTGTAACAGAAAGACCAGAACGTGTGGCTGAACCAAAAGCTAAGAAACTTAAACCAGTTGAAGTGAAAGCCAAAACAGTTGATGGTCAAAAGCAATCTGATGAACCAGTAAAGAAACCACATCGTAAAGTTCGTTTGAGAAATCAAAAAAATAAAGGTAAAAGACGCAAACCAAAAGCAGAACATTTTGATTAATGAGAAGGATCATCCAATAATAATTGGATGATTTTTTTATTGACTAATTTTGTAAGCGATTGCACGAATAGGGTAACCGTGCTATATTTAAAGAGGTTAATTCGTACAGAAGAAGGAGTTGAGTAGATCCATGACAAATATGAAGTTAGATGAAACTCATTTTGGAAGTTACTTTGATTTATCAATTTATGCCTTTAATAAAAAAGTATCAGCACAGAGAAAGAGCTTTTTTCGCAAACTTTATGAGCATTCATCAGATTGGGGCTCAGTTGAATCTGGGAAAGTTGTCAGCGGTGTGATTAATACACCATTTACGACTCATTTTCACGGGACTCAATTTAAAATGGGTGGTATTGGCTATGTTGCAAGTTATCCAGAATTTGCTGGTCAGGGTAGTATTGGACAATTAATGAATTTAGCTCTGGATGAGATGTATGATAATGGAACGACATTATCGTATTTAGCGCCATTTTCGTATCCGTTCTATCGTAAATTCGGTTACGAAGCAACATTTGATCAAACGATATATCGGATGAATACGAAGGATTTACCACGATTAAAAGTTAAGGCCATAGGTCACGTTGAACGTCACCGTTATTTGGATGTAAAAGAGGAATTAAATAAATTATACCAACAGAATCAGCTCTCTCAACAAGGTGGTATTGAACGGCCAGATTGGTGGTTAACTTATTCGGCGGAGAAACACCCTAACTGGGAAGTAGCGGTCTATTATAATGAAAAAAATGAGTCAGAAGGCTATCTTGTTTATCAAAGAGAAACTGATGAATTTAAAATCGTTGAATGGATATATCAAACAAGTGAGAGTTGGCTCCAATTACAAAATTTTGTGCTTAAGCATCAATCAGCATACGAATGGTTTAGTTATGAGAGTCCAATTGGACAGCCATTTCCAGATGTACTGGCAAATCCTCAAGTTGAAGTGACAACGCAACCTTACATGATGGCAAGAATTGTAAATGTTGAAGACTTTCTCAGCAGATACCCTTACCAGCAAGATTTTCCACAAATTGTGATTCAAGTTCAAGATTCGACTATTCAGGCTAATGAAGGCTATTGGCAAATTAGCCGAATAGACGGACAAACAAAAGTTGAAAAGACTGAAAATTCAGCAACTACGTTTACAACGGATATTCAAAATTTAACACGAAGTATGATGGGGTATCGAACATTTAAACAATTAAAACAATATGGATTTGTATCAGGCGACGTGACGTTATTCGATGGCGCATTAATTAAAGAACAACCGATATTAAGTGATTATTTTTAAGGAGAGAATAGATAATGGAATATGAAAAAATGAGTCAATTTCCAACTGATTTTTTATGGGGGGCTTCCTCAGCTGCTTACCAAATTGAAGGTGCGTATCAAGAAGATGGTAAAGGATTATCAGTTTGGGATAAATTTGTAAGAATTCCTGGGAAAACATTTAAGGGTACAAATGGTGATGTAGCCGTCGATCATTATCACCGTTTTAAAGAAGATGTCGCCTTAATGAAGGAGCAAGGATTGAAAGCTTACCGTTTTTCAATTGCTTGGACACGTATTTATCCAGAAGGAAAAGGTAAAGTTAATCAAAAGGGGATAGATTTTTATAATCGATTAATCGATGAGTTAATTGCGAATAATATTGAACCTGTTGTGACACTTTATCATTGGGATTTACCACAAGCATTACAAGATGAATATGCTGGTTGGGAATCTCGTGAAATTATTACTGATTTTACGGATTATGCGAAAACTTGTTTTGATGCATTCAGTGATCGTGTTAAATATTGGGTATCATTAAATGAACAAAACGTATTTATTTCTCATGGCTATCAAATGGAGAGTCATCCGCCTGCAGTAAATGATGAAAAAAGAATGTATGCTGCAAATCACATTGCTAATTTAGCAAATGCTTCAGCAATTAAGGCATTTCATGAAGGTCATTATCAAGGTGAAATTGGGCCTAGCTTTGCCTATAGCCCGGGTTATGCAGTTAATGGAGATCCTAAAAACCAAGTTGCGGCTACTAACTATGAAGATTATGCTGCTCATTTTTGGATGGATATTTATGTTTATGGACGTTATCCAAAAATGATTTATAAATGGTTAACTGAACGTGGAACTGCACCTACTGTTACAGAAGCAGATCAAGCTCTTTTAATTGCTGGAAAACCAGATTTTATGGGTTTAAATTATTATCAAACCCAAACAATTGCGGCTAATCCGTTAGTTGGTGGTGTTGGACTTGCTGCTGAAAATAATACAGGTAAAAAGGGGACTAGCTCCGAAAGTGGCGTTCCAGGCATGTTTAAGACTACTAATAATGAATTTTTAAAACAAACTGATTGGGATTGGAATATTGATCCTGAAGGGCTAAGAATTGCTCTGAGAAGAATTGATAGTCGTTACGACTTACCTGTTCTTATTACTGAAAACGGTCTTGGTGCTTATGATAAATTAGAAGAAGGCAATACAATTCATGATGATTACCGAATTTACTTTATCAATGAACATATTAAAGCCATTCAAGAAGCCATTTCAGACGGTGTAAAAGTCATTGGGTATACAACTTGGAGTTTCACTGATTTATTGAGCTGGTCAAATGGCTATCAAAAGCGCTATGGCTTTGTTTATATTGATCGTGATGAAGAAAGTGCGAAAGAATTAAAACGATATAAGAAAGATTCATTCTATTGGTATCAAAAGGTCATTAAAGAAAATGGTAGTAAGTTATAAAGTAATTTAAATAGCTATTGATAACGCTTACAATAAATGATACAATAAATATGAAATGAGTGTTACTGATTCGATCAGGCATGACCTATTGATGTAGATATGAAAATATCTGTATTTGTAGGTCATTTTTTATGGGAAGGGGTCGGTTTGATGTGAAGTTCGTAAAAAATTTTAATAATAATGCAGCTTTAGTTGAATCATCCGACAATGTTGAGTGGGTGGTCATTGGTAACGGTATTGGATTCGGTTATCATGCTGGAGATAATATCGATAAGGACCAGATTGACCGACGGTTTAAAGCTGAAGAAGATTCAGATACAATGAAATTAATTTCAGGATTTGATGCAGAAACTTTGGAAGTTACGACAACTTTTGTTGGAGTAGTAGAGCCATTAATTGATGTGACATTTGATGATGTTCAATTTTTGATTTTAGTGGACCATTTTCAATATTCATTACAAAAAAATCGTGAAGAAATGTTTTTAAATGACCGATCTGTTCATTGGGAAATGAAAAAATTATTTCCAAGTGAATTCCAAGCTGCAAAGGTTGGTATTAAAGAAATCGAATCAAAATTTGACATTACGGTTCAAAATAATGAATTGATTTTATTAACCTATCATTTGATTAACGTCAAAGAAGGCGGACATGCTGTTCAAGAATCGATGAAGCTGACAGAACTCATTTCGGGAATTGTTAATATTATTCAATTAGATACTGGTATTATTCTCGACGAAAAATCATTTAATTATAGTCGATTTGTCTCACATTTACGCTATTTATTCATTAGGCATTTTCATAATACTGAGATTGATCGTGCAGAACTTGACCCTGAGTTGCTCGCCATGATGATTAGTCGGTATCCACAAGTGTACGAAACAGTGGAAAAAATCGTGCAGTATATTCGAGAACGGGCCGATTGGGATTTACAAGCAGACGAACAAGTTTATCTAGTTTTACATATCTGGCGAGTAACCCATCGGCAAACAGAAAATTAAATAAATTGATAATTAGGTGTGTTATTGCCATTTATAAGCAAGCATAAACCCAGTTATCCATGCAAACTCGTATTTTTTGAGTTGAAATGGATAACTGGGTTTTAATTTATAAAAAATATAAAGGAGTGATTGTGATGAGTTACGAAAAATTAGCTAAAGATATTTTAAAAAATGTAGGTGGCGAAGCTAACGTTAATAGCGTAGTCCATTGTACAACCCGACTAAGATTTAAATTAAAAGATGAATCTAAGGCCAATACCGATATGTTGAAAAATATGGACGGCGTAGTGACCGTTGTTAAAAGTGGCGGCCAGTACCAAGTGGTTGTTGGAAATCAAGTTCCGGAAGTTTATGATGCATTAGTTAAAGGTAGCGGACTTGATGGTGATGGCATTGTGCCAGATAATGATGGCGAAAAAATGAAACCGCTTGATGCCTTTATTGATATGATTTCAGGTATCTTTGCACCAGCTCTAGGTGTTTTAGCTGCAACAGGGATGATCAAAGGAATAGTTTCATTACTAGTCGCATTTAGCTGGGTGGCACCGACATCTGGAACGTATATTATTTTAAATGCATTAGGAGATTCTTTCTTTTATTTCTTCCCGATTATCTTAGCTTACAGTGCTAGTAAAAAATTCCACGTTAATCCATTGTTGGCAATGGTTATTGGTGCATCCTTAGTTTACCCAACTATTGTGGCACAATTGCCAGCAACACTAGCCGCTTCAGGTGGAAAAGTGCTGTACACTTTATTTGCAGGAACAATTTTTGAATCACCAATCTATATGACATTCTTGGGGATTCCAGTAATCATGATGAGTTACGCATCATCAGTTGTACCTATTATTGTATCAATTTGGTTTGCATCAAAAGTGGAACCATTCTTCAAAAAAGTGATACCAGAAGTTGTACGAACATTCTTAGTGCCAATGTTAACAGCACTTGTTGTTGTGCCTATTACATTTATCTTTATAGGTCCCATAACAACTTGGGCTAGTGATATTGTGGCAACCGGATTTACAGCTGTATACACATTTAGTCCAATTGCCGCTGGCGCAGTTCTTGGTGGCTTATGGCAAGTACTTGTTATCTTCGGGTTACATTGGGGACTTGTTCCACTTGCCTTACTTAACATTTCAACAACAGGCTCAGATCCAATTTTAGCACTTATGCTAGGGACAACGTTCGCTCAAATTGGGTCAGTATTGGCAATTACAATTAAAACAAAAAATAAAAAACTAAAAGGTCTTGGCTATTCTTCATTTATTTCAGGAATCTTTGGTGTTACGGAACCCGCTATTTACGGAATTACGTTACCTCGTAAAAAACCATTTATTATTACATGTATTTCAGCCGCTATTGGTGGCATGGTTCTTGGTGTATTTGGGACAAAAGGATACATGGTTGGTGGATTAGGCATTTTCTCTATTCCAAGTTACTTGAATCCTAAGACAGGAATTGATATGTCATTCTACGCTGTGCTGATAGCAATCGTTGTTTCATTCGTATTGGCATATGTCTTAACACTTATGTTCGGTTTAACAAAGGAAGATCAAGAAGTACCCGTTGCTGTTGCTGAAACAAAAGTAACAACGTCAGTAGTACCTGTAGAAGTAGAAATGAGTGGAGAAATCCTTGGTAGCCCACTTAAAGGCGAAGTATTACCTTTATCAGAGGTTAAAGACCCTGTCTTTAGTTCTGGTATTATGGGTGACGGTATCGCAATTCTACCTGAAGTTGGTCAATTATACGCACCTGCTGATGGTAAAATAACATTAGTTTTTCCAACAGGACACGCAGTTGGTATGGTGACAGACGATGGCGCCGAAATTTTAATGCATATCGGAATGGATACAGTTGAATTAGAAGGTAAGTATTTTGAAATTCAAACAGAAATTGATACCGTCGTAAAAAAAGGCGATTTATTACTTAAATTCGATATTGAAGGTATTAAACAGGCAGGATATGAAATTATTACGCCAATTATCGTGACGAACACACCAAAATATAAAAAAATTAAACCACTTGCTAAAGACCAGTCAGAAATAATTGTTGGTACTGATTTATTAGATTTAGAAATTAATTCAGGAGGTCAATAAGATGACAAAATCAAATTTTCCAGATAACTTTTTATGGGGTGGCGCAACGGCCGCTAATCAATTTGAAGGGGCCTATGATGTTGATGGTAAGGGCCTGTCATTAGTAGATATATTACCAGACGCACACCATGGTCGCTGGGATTATTTATTTAATGTAAAAGAAGCGATGCAGATGAAAGAAGATTTTTATCCTAGTCATGAATCTGTTGATTTTTATCATCATTATGAAGAAGATTTACGATTAATGGCAGAAATGGGTTTCAAAACCTTCAGAATGTCAATTAGTTGGCCACGGATATTTCCACAAGGTGATGAAAAAGAACCAAACGAAAAAGGGCTAGAATTCTATGATAAAGTTATCGATCTTTGTAACGAATTAGGGATGGAACCGTTAGTAACAATTAACCATTTCGATACGCCGTTAGGGATGTTGAAAAAAATGAATGGTTGGGCTGACCGTCGAATGATTGATAATTACTTAAACTTTTCACGCGTCTTATTTATGCGTTATAAGGATAAGGTTAAGTATTGGTTAACATTTAACGAAATTAATATGATTTTACACATTCCGTTATTGGGCGGTGGATTAGATTTGGAAGGGATTGATAATCCTGACCAAATCAAATATCAAGCGGCACATCATCAATTAGTTGCCTCTGCGCTTGCGACAAAATTAGCACACGAAATTAATCCTGATTTTAAGATAGGGTGTATGTTAGCGGCTGGGGTTACCTATCCCAATACACCTAATCCAAAAGATGTATTTGAAGCAATGACAAAGGATCGGGAAGGATACTTCTTTATTGATGTTCAGTCACGTGGCTACTACCCAAGTTATTCGGCAAGATTATTTAAAGATATGGGTATAGAAATTAAAATGGCAGATACCGACGAAAAAGATTTATTAGAAAATACAGTTGATTTCATTTCATTTAGCTATTATTCATCAAGATTAGCAAGCGCTGATCCTGAGATGACTGATAAAACAGCAGCAAATGTCTTTGATAGCTTAAAAAATCCTTACTTAAAGACAAGCGAATGGGGCTGGCAAACAGATGGCCTTGGTTTGAGAACAACGATGAATCAAATTTATGATCGTTATCAGAAACCATTATTTGTTGTTGAAAATGGATTAGGTGCAAAAGATGTTGTGGAAGAAGGCAATAAAATTCATGATGATTATCGCATTTCTTATCTAAGTGAAAATATTGAAGCAATGGGTGAGGCGATTGCAGACGGGGTTTCTTGTCTAGGTTACACATCATGGGGCTGTATCGATTTAATTAGCGCAGGCTCAGGCGAAATGGCGAAACGCTATGGTTACATTTACGTAGATCGAGATAACGAAGGTAACGGGACGCTAAATCGATTGAAAAAAGATTCGTTCTATTGGTATCAAAATGTTATTAAAACAAATGGTGTCGAATTATAAACTGGAAAAATTGAAGATATAAAATTTCGATGCGATTTAAAATACTGTTTAAGCAATGATTGTTTGCTTAAACAGTATTTTTTTATTTGCGAAAGTCTTATTGCTTAGTGGAAAAATAATATTAGGTGTACAATTATCGAAATCTTAAAGATAGTTTAGAAAAGATTGGATAAAATGATGTGTTTTAGACCTTAAAAAAATTGTTAAACAAATATATATAACGTGGAAGAAGGTCTTTCCGATGAGAAAAAGGTTTAAACCTGTAAATAATGAAATGAAATGGGTAGGAATTGTTAGTATCGTGTTGTGTTTAATTGAACCATGGTTAATAGTTGTGAATTTAACGATTGGCATGTGGTTAGTGGGGACGGGTATGATTGGCATTGGAACTTATATTGAAAGACTACCCTTTTTTCAGAAAAATATTGGTTATCGTCTATGTGGTATGTTGTTATTTATATTAATTGCATTCATTAATACAATTTATATAATAGTAATTCTTCTACTGCTACAATTTCAAGGATAAAATAAATAGCACTTACAAGTTAAATATATAAAAAATAGGTTACAAAAGCTCGGCAGTATACCGAAGTCTTGTAACCTATAAGGCGGAAAATTTATTTAAGATGTCCCTGATCAGAGTCGAACTGATGACCTACCGCTTAGGAGGCGGTTGCTCTATCCAGCTGAGCTACAGAGACAAAAAGGCTGATTACTTCATTGTAAATGGCAAAAATAAATAAGTCAATTATTACTATTGTAGATTTTTAAATTCATAGTCATAATTTTCATTTACAACATGGCTAAGGTGTCAGTAGTTTCATAGATATTGATCTTTTAGTTCTAGCAATATTATATTTCTTGAGTGACAGCACAATTTTCTATTGTTATAATTAAACCATTAAATAATTTTATTTGGGAGTAAATAGCTTGATAAATAAGTTTGAATCTTTAAAAAAATATGGAACGGTATTTTGCGTTATTTTTATATTAAGTTTTTTTCTGACAGTTCCGCAGATACTTAATAATAGTTTAGTAGTTGGTGCTGATTCTCTATTCCATTTTAACCGTATCTATGATGATTATATGCAGCTTAAAACAGGTAACTTTAATTATTTTCAATCTAATTACGGTTTTCAACAAAGTGGTCGAATTGTTAATGCCTTATATGGACCAGGGTTTACTTACCTTTTAGGTGGATTACTAGGTATCGTGCATAGTTGGATTAAATTTGAAATTGTCACGTCATTCATAATTTTCTTTATTAGTGGATTTTCAATGTATTTTCTATCTAGAGAATTGAAAGCGACTAAAAAAAATTCAGTCTTAGCTGCTAGTCTTTTTATGGGTAGTTTCTATATCACTCGATGGTCAATCTATCAGAATTTTATGATATGGGGCGTTATGTTGATGCCTTTGATTGTCATTCTTGGGCTTAAAATGATTAAAAATAATGCTAAGGATTTAAAAGTACTACCTTTAGCATTAGCAGTTTCAGTGCTAATCCAAATTCACGTCTTAAGCGCCTTAATGTCAATTGGCGTTTTAGTTGTATTCTTTTTCATTGGCTTTATTCAAACTAACCAGAAATTACAACTTTTATTAAAATGTTTTCTAGCCAGTTTACTGGCGTTAGTTCTGACCTTTAATGTTTGGGGAGCTATGTTGGATGTTTTCTCAAATAATAAAATATATTCACCATTTGCCAATTCAAACATGTCTGGTTCAACCATGAACCTTTCAACTGGTAACTATAGTGGTACACAGTTTGGATTGGTTATGAGTATCATTTTTGTGTTACAAATTGTTTGGTTGTTTTCAAAAAGAAAAGAATTATCTCTAGCTAATAAGATTGTTACTATAATAGGAGCTATTTTTCTTGCTCTAACTACAAATTTATTTCCGTGGACTAGGATATCTATATTAATTCCACAGTTACAAAGTTTTTTACAGTTTCCTTATCGATTTGATAGTTTTACTACGATTCTATTAGTAGCGGGGTTCAGTGCTACAATTTCTACGTTACCTTCGCCGAATGCAAAGAAAAATTGTTCATTGTTTTTAATTGTCGGAAGTATTTTTATTTTAGGGCAATCGTATAGTGATATTCAGACTAAAAATGAAATTTGGAATTCAAATGAGTCAATTATAGCTAAAGGACATGTTACAACCCCAGATTCTTTAAGTACTGTCCAAATAAGAAATGCTTTTACTAATCGTGATTTAAAAAAAGGGTTAGAGGTAGCACAAAAATCAACTCCAGATTATTTACCTAATAATCAAGAATTAAGCAAGGATCCTTACAATGAATATAAAAATGAAATTATAATGAATAAGTCAAATATTATAAAAAGAGTGACAGATAAGGGTGATTTATCGCTTAGATGGACTGCAACAAAAATAGGAGAAACAATGTCCTTACCTATTATTGTTTATAACAATTCAAAAGTTACACTAAATGGAACTAAGCTTAATATAAAAAAGATTACCTTATCAAATATAGGTAGTCCAACGATTAAAGCAACAAAAAAAGGTATCAATAGAGTAACGCTTAGTTATCATTCAAAAATCATTACTAAACCTCGACTAATGATGGTTATTGCAGCGTGGGTGATTAGTAGCTTAGCTTTTATTACCTTTACTTATAGGGATTATAAAAATGACATTTAATATAAACAAACATATGATTTTAATATACTATATTAAGATATACTTTCTGAATTTGGGTTACAAAAACCTAATCAATAAAATAAGTAGTAGTGAAAAAGGTATAAACTAACAGAAATGCTAGTTTATACCTTTTTATGTGATCATTTATGCCCAATCCCCATTACGGAAAACGGGTACTGTACTGCCATCCTCACGAAGCCCATCAATTGACATGTCAGATGAGCCGACCATGAAGTCAACGTGCGTTTGGCTTAAATTTAAACCAGCAGCGGCTAATTCAGTATCGTTCATTTTAGTACCATCCTTAATAGAGAAGGGATAAGCGGAGCCAAGCGCTAAATGGTCACTGGCATTTTCATCGAATAATGTATTAAAGAACGTTATTCCTGATTGTGAAATTGGAGAAGGGTCTGGAACTAAAGCAACTTCACCCAATGATTTTGCGCCATCATCAGTCTCTAGTAAGTGCTGTAAAACTTCTTCACCTTGTTCAGCAGTTGCTTTAACAACCTTACCTGCTTCAAAAGTAAATTTCATACCACTCAAAGTAGTTCCTGCGTAGCTTAATGGTTTTGTTGAAGAAATGTAACCATCAATACGTCTAGAATCAGGTGCGGTGAAAACTTCTTCGGTAGGCATGTTAGCCATGAATTCATGACCTTGTGCATCAAATGAACCGGCGCCTTCCCACAAATGATTTTTAGGGAGACCGATGACGATATCTGTCCCTGGGGCAACATAATGTAAAGCAGAAAATTGTTCTTTATTTAATTCTTCAGCTTTTGTGCGCAATGTTAAATCATGTTGATGCCATGCTTCAATTGGATCTTCATGATCAATACGTGTTGTTTTAAAAATTTCTTCCCAAAGTCGTGAAACAGCAAGTTCGCCTTTTAATTCAGGAAAAACGAGTTCAGCCCAAGCAGTATCTGCGGCAGCGACTACAGTCCAACTAACGTCATTATTTTGAGTTGCTTTACGTAATGGACGTAGAGCTTGACCCATAGCTTTTTGGCGTGAGGCAATCTTTTCAGAAGGGATACCAGCAAAGGCATCAGGATCATCTGACATGACTGAGATGCGAGATGCTTTTTTAGCAACCCAATCTTCAACTTCTGAGGTTGCATAACCAGGAACGTCGACTAAACGGTCTAGTGGAGCAAATTCAAGGAATGATTTCGAGACATGACTATCTGCCCATTTAACGATAACTTCACTTGCGCCAGCAGCATAAGCTTCATTGACGATTAAATGAGCTAATTTTTGTTGGGTTACGGAAATTTGTAGGACGATTGTTTGGCCTTTTGAGACGTTAACACCGACTTTGACGATTAATTCAGCATATTTTTTAAGTTGATCTTCAAAATTTATTTTTGACATAGAAAGACCTCCAAATTTATTTATGAAATAATGATAACATATTAATGAGAAAATGATTAATAATTAGGCTATTAAATTTTTGTTAACAAAATCAGAATTTTGTCTTTTCTTTGGTATAATAGTAACTAATATAATCATTGAGGAGGCCAATTATGAAAAAAGTAAAAGTGATGACTGTTTTTGGGACGCGTCCAGAAGCAATAAAAATGGCACCTGTTGTCTTAGAGTTAAAAGAACGTACGACGGAGTTTGAAACAGTAACTGTCGTAACAGCACAACATCGCCAAATGTTGGACCAAGTCTTAGAGATATTTAAAATAACGCCAGATTATGATTTGAATGTGATGCACGCTAACCAGACATTAAGTGATACAACTCGAAATGTTTTACAAAAATTAGATGATGTTATTAAAGTAGAGCAGCCTGATATTATTTTAGTTCATGGTGATACAACAACAACATTCGCCGCTAGTATTTCAGCTTTTTATAATCAAGTGGCAATTGGACACGTTGAAGCGGGATTACGGACTTGGGATAAGTATTCACCGTTTCCAGAAGAAATGAACCGTCAACTAACAGATGTACTGGCAGATATGTACTTTGCCCCAACTTCGCAAAGCGAAACTAATCTGTTATTAGAAAATCATCCAAAAGAAAATATTTTTGTAACAGGTAACACAGCCATCGATGCTTTAAAACAAACAGTTCAAAAAGAGTATGACCATGATGTTCTATCAGAAGTAAATCCTGCGAATAAAATGATTTTACTCACGATGCATCGTCGTGAAAACCAAGGTGCACCTATGCGTCGTGTTTTCGAAGTGATTAAATCTGTCGTTAAAGATCAGCCAGATGTTGAAGTCGTTTATCCGGTTCATTTAAATCCAGTTGTTAAAGATTTAGCCGAAGAAGTCTTAGGTGGAGAACAGCGCGTTCATCTAATTGAACCGCTTGATGTGGTTGATTTTCATAATATCGCTGCAAAAAGTTACTTTATTATGACGGATTCAGGTGGTGTTCAAGAAGAGGCGCCATCATTAGGAAAACCAGTTCTTGTTTTACGTGATAACACAGAACGTCCGGAAGGCGTGAAGGCGGGTACATTGAAGTTAGTTGGAACTGACCCTGTGAAAGTCAAAGAAACCATGCTATCATTAATAACTAATAAGACAGAGTACGAACGAATGGCAAATGCTAAAAATCCTTATGGAGATGGGCAAGCAGCTAAACGAATATTAGATGCCGTTGCTTATCGATTTGGAGATAGTCAGCAAGAACCTGAACGTTTCGAATAAATGGAGGATTTCTAAAGCATGAGCAAAAGAACAAAACGTCCCATTATTATTGGTGTAACAGGTGGTACTGGTAGCGGTAAGACGACGGTTAGTAATGCTATTTATTCACAATTAGCTGGCGAATCAATCATGATTTTACAACAAGATACTTATTATAATGATCAAGCTGAAATGAGTATGGAAGAACGTAAAGCAGTGAACTATGATCATCCACTCGCGTTTGACAACGAACAGATGATTAGTGATTTGGAACAATTGTTGGATAATGAAGCAATTGATATGCCTGTTTATGATTACACACAGTTTACTCGTTCAAGTGAGACGATCAGAACAGAACCTCAAGATGTTATCATTGTTGAAGGAATTCTAATTCTAGGGGACGAAAAGCTCAGAAGTTTAATGGATATTAAAGTTTTTGTTGATACAGATGATGATTTACGTATTATTCGCCGTATCACACGTGATATGAAGGAACGTGGTCGCTCATTACAATCAGTTATTGATCAATACGTTAAAACGGTTAAACCAATGTATAATCAATTCATTGAACCAACGAAACGCTATGCGGATATTATTGTGCCAGAAGGTGGCGCAAATACAGTTGCTATTGATTTATTGTCAACTAAAGTCCGTGACATTTTACAACAAGACTAGCTAAAAAATCTCATACCAAAAAGTCCCCAAAAGTCTCATGACTTTTGGGGACTTTTTGGTATGAAAAAACTGTTGTTGGTAATAGCTTTTACGCTATTACCAACAACAGTTAGAGTGGACTTGTCATTTATGAACACTATTTTTGTCTAGTTTTCTATTTATAAAATGGAGTGTTATCATCGATAAAATACTAATAATCCAAGTTAAAATGACGAAAAACAAACGCCATGTAGTGATCATTTCCGATTGATATCTAAGCACTACACGATTACTCCCTTTTTTTGTTGCCTTAACAGTAGGGACACCTAATGCAGATAGAGATAATCGGTGTAATTGACTTCCATTTAAGGAGAGCTCTGAATTATTATAAACGACAATAGGAAGTGCGATGGATTCACCTTTTTTTGTCGCATGCCATTTAAGGATTAAATCACCATTTTTTGTAACAGTCTTAGTGATATTAGGACGATTCCTAACAATATCTTTCTTGTATTCTTTTTTATTATATGTTGTCTTTTGTTCTTGATTATTTGGTAAATAATCTGGGGCTATTTTTTTAACCACCTTTAATCCTTTTGATAAATCAGAACTAGTAAAATTAGTTCTAATTTGATCACTCGTTAGATGATTTGAAACGACAACGCTCCCTTTATAAATAAGAGGATCATTGGAATTCCAGAGCTTATTTTGCTGTTGAATA
Organism: Dellaglioa sp. CoH-56-MRSF-13; assembly: GCF_056782095.1. The sequence continues at coordinate 109,799 of NZ_JBXAYC010000003.1, forward strand.
TCAATATATGATTGACCTAAAATAAAAAGACTACTAATGATTAAAAATAACTCGCCAAACTTTTTAGGCTTAAATGAAGGTAGCTCAGAAAGAGAGTTGCCAAAACCAGCAAGTAATAAGACAGTTGCAAAACCATAAAAGCGGTAAGGAAATTGTAAAAAACTTCGAAGCTGTGGTATTAGATTCGATATTGTCGTCCAAGGAACAAGATTTGTTGATAACAGGAGAAATAAGGCTCCTAATAGTGTCATTAGCTTATTAGAAAGTGATACTTGTGACCACCTAGAAAATAGTAAAACAAATTGTAAAATGAAAATAACGCTCATAAATAGTCCTATAGATGAAGCGCTATAGCTAGTTGTTGAAAAACGCATTGTAGCACTAGCCATATCTAAGTGAGTGTAAGGCGAGTACAGCGTATTTCTTGTGAAAATTTCTAGCATAGCGCCCCAAACATTAAAGGTTAGAACAATAGTTAGAAGGGCCGCTAAGAAACATTTTGATAAAAGCTGTAATTTTTGATTTGTCTTGTAAAAACCGACAACAAAGAAGATAAAGATGACGCCAACCGACATTAAGGCACTTAAGACATGAATTTGAATAAGCGCTGAAATCAATAATGCTAATGGTAGTACTTTTAAATCCTTAGCATTATTTTTAATCATTTTAAGCCCGAGGATGACAATTAAGGGCATTAGCATAACGCCCCAAGACATAAAATTCTGGTTAATTGACCAACGGGTAACGTAAAAACTCCCCATAAATAGACTAGCAATCAATAATGAAATTTTCTTAGAGGATTGAAGCTCTCTAGATAGAAAATACATTGAGTAACCACTAATAAAGAAAATTAAAAAGGAGGTTATGATTTGAAATAAAATCCAATTATGAACAATTAAGAGTAAGATACCTAACAGATAAGCAAAACCTGGTCCATATAAGGCGTTAATAATGCGACCACTCTGTAAAAAACCATAGTTAGTTTGAAAATAACTAAAGTTACCTGTTTTAAATTGGATATAGGTATCGTAAATACGATTGAAATGAAAAAGCGAGTCACCACCTAAGACTAGACTGTGGTTGATTATTTGTGGAAGAACTAAAAATAAACTAATCAAAAAGATGGTTGTAAATACGATTAAACGATTTTTAAGATAACTGACTTTATTTAACAAGATAGTAAACCCCTAATAGATTTATTTAGTAGATGAGGTCATAATAATATCATTTATGTCTAATTAAAGTCTTCTTAAACGTCTCCAAATTAGAGGTGTTAAACTATAACTCCCCCAAACAATGAGGCCAAAAACACTTAAAAGAAAACCAGTTGATAAGCCAGGTGTTTGATAACTATAAATGATATGATGAGTTCCTTTTTTTAATTTTAAGCCAATAAAAGCGCTATTTGTTTTAATAACGGGCACGCTATGACCATTATCAGTCGCTGTCCAACCTGTAGAGTAAGGGATAGATGATGTTAGGATACCTAATTTATTTGTTGTTATTTTGCCACTAACTCTATTTGTAGCAAATTTTAATGAATTTAATTTATTTTTCTGGATTTTTTTAACATCATTTGTGTAAGTTTGACCAAGCGGAACGGCAGTAATTTTAAGGTTGAATGAGTAAGTCCCTGAATTTGATAAAAGTAAATCCAAACTTTTGGGCATTTGTTTTTGATAGCCCATATTTAGGGTAGCATCAGATAAAACTTTAAAGAAAGAAAGATTTTCAATACCCAATTGCTCAATCGTATTAGTCGTTAAATTAGATTTAACCCCGATCGAATAGCCTGTATTGGAAGAACCTGTCGTCAGTTGCTTCCTAAGCGATTTCTGTGCTGACCGGGGACCATTCGTATCTAATAACTGGTTATCTGGTTTCGTAGTATTATTAAAAATAGCCATATTCACTTGTTCTTTAGAGGACAGTGATTGGTGCTTAATGTTAGTTAATGAAAGATGCAATTCAGAATTTTGATATTTTTTTGCGTTCTTAATGTCAATCTGATAGCTATCTGAAACAGGATTATTACGATAGTGATTATTGGTAATACGTGTTTTTGTTTCGTTAGGTTCTCCGGCGTTCACTGTTTTTACAATTGTATAGGCAACGTTTTCAGTATCAAATGTTGATTGTTTCTGGTTAAATCCGGATGTATCCGCGATACTAACGGCTTTAGCTAATTGACGTTCTTGATCAGAAGCGGATAATTTAGCAGTTTTTTGATTTGAAGTGACATCAGATTGCCAATAAATTAATGGAAAATTATTCTTAGTTTCATAAAGATTGGTTTTCTCAGGTTTATTTTTATTTTCAGATTTAGTTTTGAGTAATGTATAACCATAGGGGATCTTTGACTCATTTGGCTCATTTGAATGAGTAAAGAGATACTTAACGCCAAAAAAGTTATTAGCGATTGTTCGATCATCAAAATTTTCAATCGGAATATTATTGTTATATTGAGCATTTTGTAACCTGTTTGAAAATACTCCGACTGCGCCATTTTGAATCGAGTAGTATGAGTTAATTAAATTTAAATCATTATTTAAATTATTTCGTAACATGTAGTTAGAACCAAAGTTATAATTTTGGCTAATCGTTGAAACACGAAATGAGTTAGATTTAGGAAGAGAATTATCTAATCCATCAAATAGATTAGATGATAGTTTCTGGTAACTACCAGAGGGCATTAAAGTCTTACTATAAAAGTTAGTGAAAGGTGATGCAAAAGAAACCCCAGTAAAGATCAAGTTCACTAGGATAAGACCGAATATGATTCGACCAGAATTTTTATTTTGACGGTAAAGTAAGATTGCGACAAAAAAAGAAATTAAAAAGATAACAGGAATGAAAATTTCTGTCGTCCCATTAATATAAAAGGGTAATGATACTAAAAGTAAATAGATACCAAGACAAATACTGAGGTATTTAATTTCAGGCAACGTTATTTTTTTGAGAGAATCAATGAAGAAGGCACTTCCAAGTGAAATGGGAACAAATAATAATAGAATCCAACGATTAGAAGGGGCTTGAAAACCATTAAACATCGCACCAAACATTGGGAATAGTAACATAATCAACCCAATTGAAAGACTCGTTGTCATTAGTGGGTAGTGTTTCCAATGGTAAAACAGATGGAATAATGCTAGAACAGCTAAACTACTAAAGCCAAATTTAACCCAGAAAGAAGATACTCCGCCAGCAAGTAATTGAGCAGGTAAATTAATGTAGTAATAAGCGGGGAAAGAGGTCAAACCATTTGCGAATAGACCACCTGACCGAGTTGAACTAAAGACCGCAAGAATTGACGGTAGCATGATAAAGGCAGAAATCAGTAAACTGATGACTGTACTGATTAAAAAAGTGCCCGCTGTTTTAAAGAAACTGAGATTTTTTCGATAATAATAAATGAAACGTAGTACTAAATATACAAAAGCACCGATGCCTAAGACTATGGCGAAGTAAAAGTTACTGATAAACATCCATGAAAAAGCAAAAATGAAGAAATGTGGTTTAAACCCTTGTAAAATTTTTTCTATTCCGACAATTATAAGTGGAAAAAGAATGAATGGTGTTAGGAAAAAAGGTTGCATTAGGGATGAATAAAGTGAAAAAGAAGTGAAGGTATAAATGATTGCCCCACCTAAGATCGCGCTATTCGTTAATTTAAAGTGTCTCGCAAAGAAGATAAATGATAGCCCCACGCAAAATAACCTCAAAATGAGTGTGAGCTGGTAAATAGTCACAACGGCACTTGAGGGAAATAATAGCGTAATATAGGCGAATACGTCTCCAATAACGTAATAAGCAAATGTTTGAAATTGATCTGCGCCAAGCCCTAATTTCCAAGACCACATTTGGAGTGGTTGAAAGGGATGGTTGATGAATTCACCAAGTAGTTGACGATAATTTTCTAATACAGGTAGATGCTGTTCAGCAGGATCATGACTTTGAATTAAAGAGTATCCAGCTAGTTTGTAAGTTCCAAAAATAAGAACAGCTAAAATTGCAAAAATGATAATGTAATAAAGATAGGTCATTTTTGATTTTTTTAGATCGAAACGAAACTTCTGCATAGCTGGAATCCCCCTATAATTAATCCTTTTTTGAACTGAAGACGTCTGATTCTTTAATAATATAGACGGGTCTGTTTTTGACTTCTAAGAAAATTTTACCTAAGTATTTACCAAGAATCCCAATACAAAACAATTGAATGCCACCCATCATTAAGATAACTGAAATCGTTGATGGCCAGCCAGCTGTTGGATCACCATAGAGTAACGCTCTAATAATAATAAAGATAATTGCAAAAAGAGAGCCAACAAATGATAGGAAACCAACAAATGTTGCAATTGAAAGAGGTACTTCTGAAAAGGCTATGATACCGTCTAATGAATATTTGAATAAGCCCCAGAAATTCCAACTTGTTTTACCAGCAACACGTTCTTGATTTGTGTATTCTAAGTATTCCGTATTAAAACCAACCCAACTGAAGATACCTTTTGAAAAACGATTGTATTCTGACATTGATAAGACAGCATCAACCATTTGACGGGTCATTAAGCGATAATCGCGGGCACCATTAACAATCTCAGTATCTGAGATGCGATTTATTAATTTGTAGAAAAGAGTAGCGAATGCAGAGCGAATCACAGGTTCACCTTGACGAGTTGTCCGACGTGTCCCCACACAGTCGTAGTCATTTTCTGGATCTTCTAAAATAGCTAACATCTTAGGCAAAAAGCTGGTTGGATCTTGTAAATCAACGTCCATAACAGTTACGTAATCGCCAGTCGCTTTTTGTAAGCCACAATATAAAGCAGCTTCTTTTCCAAAATTTCGTGAAAATGAAGCATAATGGACTGTTGCTGGATGATCTTTTTGTAATTGGCGCATTTCTTTGAGGCTGTTATCAGATGAACCATCATTAATAAACCAATATTCTAATCGGATATCTGGTAAATTGATAGACTCCTTTTCAACCGCATCAAAAAAAAGCGGAATAGATTCTTGTTCGTTGTAACATGGCACAACGATTGAAAGAACTTTGGTTGTCATAAATAAAGTGCCCCCTAGGATGAATTTACTGAATTTTATTTTATGATTTTTTGAAAATAAATAACTTACTAAAAATATAATTAATTAAAACGATGAAAATTTGATCAAATAACTTAACGAGTGATGCATCTAAGTGTAAAACAGAAACACCAATTGTCATAATTAATTGATCAATGACTAATGATAGAAGTCTAAAGCCAAAGAAAGATAAAACTTCACGTATTAAACCTGAAACATGAGTGTTCTTTGAGCCAAATACCCAAAGCTTATTAGTGACGAATGCAAAAACAACCGAAACAAACCATGCAATTACGTTTGCAAATTGATAATTTACACTAAGGTATGATTGGAAAACAACAAAAGTAACGATGTTAATTAGGGTTGTTAGACCACCAAAAATTAAATACGAAATTAGGGCATAATGTTTATGAAATAATTCATTTATTTTATTCATGACTAGTTTTCACTGCTAGTTACTTTATCAAATAGCTCTTTAGCAAAAGCTTCTAATTTAGTGATATCTTCTTCTTCAGGTGCTAAATCGATTTTTAGATTAGCTGAACCCTTTGTTGCGCCTGCTTCTTCGAAAGCTGAACCAAACTTATCAACAGCAGTTCCAAAAAACTCACCATAAAATGTATCGCCAGAACCGGCAACACCGAATAATTTACCGGTTAAATCAAGCTCCTGTAAGTCTTCATAAAAGTCCATGCCTTCATCAGGAAGTGAGCCTTCGTCATAAGTATAAGGAACGACAACGCTGATATCGAAGTTAGTTAAATCAGATGCATCTGATTGTGAGATTTCTTCCATCTCAACTGTTGCACCTAAATTTTCAAATGCTTCGGTAATAATGTCAGCGATGTCTTCATTATTACCTGTAATTGTTGCAAAAATAACTTTAGCTGAAACCAAACTAAATTCCTTCTTCCATATTAAAATAGTAGTTAAAGTATATCAGATAAAAAAACGATTGTGAAAGGAATTGAGTATCTCGTAACAAATTCTATACAATTGCGGTATAATAGTTGAGAAGAATTATTTATTATAGGAGGAAACAAATTAAATGATCACATTAAAATCAGAACGCGAAATTGAAGAAATGCGTGCTTCAGGTGCTATTATTGCAGGGATGCATAAGGGATTACGAGATATTATAAAACCAGGTATTTCTAGTTGGGAAATTGAAACTTTCTCACGTAAGTATATTGAAAGCCATGGTGGTGTTGCTGAACAAATTGGCTTTGAAGGCTATAAATATGCGACTTGTGTCAGCATTAATGATGAAATTTGTCATGCTTTCCCACGTAAAGGGTTAATTTTAAAAGATAATGATTTAGTTAAAGTAGATACAGTTGTTAGTTTACATGGCGCAATGAGCGATTCTTGTTGGAGTTATGTTGTTGGTGAATCTACACCAGAAATTGATAAATTAATGGCAGTAACGCATAAAGCCCTTTACTTAGGAATTGATCAAGCCGTTATTGGTAACCGTATTGGTGATATTGGTCATGCTATCCAAACTTATACTGAAGACCAAATGGGCTATGGTGATGTTCGCGAATACGTTGGACATGGCATTGGACCTACCATGCATGAAAGTCCTTCCGTACCTCATTATGGTCAAGCTGGTAAAGGATTACGTCTTAAAGAAGGGATGACAATTACTATTGAACCCATGATTAATATTGGCGGTTGGGAATCAGAAAGTGATGATCCTAACGGTTGGACAACAAGAACTGCTGACGGTAGTTTGTCGTGTCAATATGAACATGTTATTGTTATCACAAAAGATGGTCCTAAGATTTTAACCTCTCAAGATCCAGAATTTGATGCGAAATATTTATAAAATAGATAGCTACAATGAACTGCTAACTTAATTGTTTAGCAGTTTTTTTGTATAATGTAGCGGATTCATGATAGAATTGTAATATTCGTAGAGTTTGAGATAAATTAATGGGATTTTGTATATCGTATAAAGAAAAAAAGGAGAAGTTAATTATGAAAGTTAGAAAAGCAATTATACCTGCAGCAGGTTTGGGAACTAGATTTTTACCAGCAACAAAAGCAATGGCTAAAGAAATGTTACCTATCGTGGATAAACCAACGATACAGTACATTGTTGAAGAAGCTAAAGCAGCAGGGATTGAAGATATTTTAATTGTTACGGGTAAAGGGAAACGCCCAATTGAAGATCATTTTGATTCAGTACCTGAATTGGAAGCTAATCTTAAAGCTAAAGGTAAATTAGAACAATTAAAAATGGTTGAGCAAACAACTGATATTAATTTGTTCTTTATTCGCCAGTCACATCCTAGAGGTTTAGGGGATGCTGTTTTAATGGCTAAAGACTTTGTTGGTGATGAACCCTTTGTTGTTATGTTGGGTGATGATATCATGCAAGATAAGGTACCATTAACAAAACAATTGATGGATCGCTATGAAGAAACACATGCTTCAACATTGGCTGTAATGGAAGTCCCACATAAAGAAGTATCAAAATATGGGGTTATTGCACCACAAAGTGAAGTGTCAAAAGGGCTATATGATGTTGAAAAATTTGTTGAAAAACCAGCTGTTGATGAAGCACCAAGTGATTTAGCTATTATTGGTCGTTACTTGTTAACACCAGAAATCTTCGGGATGTTAGAAACACAAGAACCTGGTGAAGGTAATGAAGTCCAATTGACTGATGCTATTGATCGTTTAAATAAAGTGCAACGTGTATTCGCGCATGAATTTAAAGGTGATCGTTATGATGTTGGAAATAAATTCGGTTATTTAAAAACAAGTATTGATTTTGGTTTGAAACATCCAGAAGTTAAGGATGAACTTAGAGAATACATTAAAGAGTTATCTAAAAAATTATAATAAAATTAGAAGATTGGGCTGATTTTAAATGCTCAATCTATTTTTTTGTCTAAATGTGATACAATTTATTCTTATATAGATGTATTTCGCGGAGGAATCGTATGAAAAGTAAGTTCGTTCAGTTTATTAAAATATTTAAAACACAATTTATTAATGCCGATGTTAGTAATTCTTCGGTTATTATTGCGTACTATACGTTATTATCGATTTTTCCAGCAATTATTTTTATTGGTAATTTAATACCAATGCTTCATTTAAAGGTGTCCGTTATTTTAGAATATGTAAAAGTTGTGATGCCATCCGCGATATATAGCATTTTAGCACCGTTTATTGAATCGTTTCTGAAAAATGGAAATGGTGGATTATTGTCAATTGGTGCTGTCGTAACGTTATGGACGACAAGTAAGGGGATTAATGCATTGAAGAAAAGTTTCAACCATGCCTATAGTGTTGAAACGAAGCAAAATCCAATTGTTGGGCGAATTGTATCGTTTGTGTTAACGATTGGGTTAGTTATCTCCTTAGGTGCTATTATTTTGTTCTTTGGGTTCAGTCAAATAGTAGTTGAGGTGTTGACACCCATTTTACATTTGCCGGGAGAATTTTTAACTGTGATTACCACGGTTAAATGGCCTGTCGCCTTAATCGGTATTTTTATTATTATTTTATTACTTTATCGGATATTACCTAGTGCAAGACTTAGGTTCAGGGCAGTTTTACCAGGGGCAATTTTGACAACCATTGGGTGGATTTTATTGACCCAAGTATTTTCGATATACGTGCAGTATTTCGGTGGCGCTTTTAGTAGTTATGGTGCAATCGGAACAGTAATGATTATGTTATTCTGGCTGGATTTTGGGGCATGGATAATCATGCTAGGTGCTGTTCTTAATGCATCGATTGCTATTGTTCGACATGGTGAAGTTGAAGCACAATCTATTCAGCTAAATAGCTTATTTAAGCAATATAAAAGTCGATTTAGTAAGAAAAAATAAAATATTATAAATCGTTAGGGGAGGTAAGTTAATTGAAAAATAAGTCGATTAATTTAAAAAATCATGTCGGTGTATTTATTGTTATGTTTAGTGTGAGCTTGTTTTTAGTCTTACCTCAGATACTCGCACATAGTTTAGTTTTAGGTTCTGATTCTTTATTTCATTTTAATCGTATTTACGATATCTATATGCAATTTAAAACAGGCAATTTTAACTATTTCCAAACAAATTACGGGTTTCAACAAAGTGGTCGGATTATCAATGCTGTGTATGGGCCTGGATTTGCTTATCTGCTAGGTGGGTTGCTACTACTCGTACATAGTTGGTTTAATTTTCAGGTTATTTCTTCTTTTTTAATTTTCTTTATTAGTGGTTACTCAATGTATTTACTAGCTAAAGAAATAACTTCGACCAAAGATATCTCACTATTAATGGCTGTTCTTTTTATGGGTAGCTTGTGGATTGCGCGATGGTCAACTGAGCAAAATTTTATGGCTTGGGGTATCATGCTAGTGCCACTAGTTGTTTTAATGGGTGTTAAAATGATCAAAAATAACGCAGAAGGATTGCGAATTCTACCCTTAGCGTTAACCATGTCGGTAATGATACAGGTACATGTTTTAAGTGCCTTGATGTCGATTGGTGTCCTATTCGTTTTTTTTATAGTTGGTTTTATTCAAACGAATCAAAAATCGAAACTATTATTAACCTGTTTTTGGGCGGGGTTATTATCGTTAGTTCTGACATTTAATGTTTGGGGTGCCATGTTAGATGTTTTCGCAAACAATAAATTATACGCACCGCACGTTAATGTGATGATGTCCAATTCAACTATGAATTTATCGATGGGGGGGCCAACGCTTACTAAAATTGGTTTGGTTATGAGCTTCATATTTGTAGTACAAATTAGTTTATTGTTTATAAAACAAGCAAAATTTACGGTTACTAATAAAGTAGTAACTAGTTTAGGTTTAGTTTTCTTAGTCTTAACGTCAAAATTAGTTCCTTGGACGGATTTAGCCCAGGTTATCCCATCAATACAAAGTTTCTTGCAATACCCACGTCGCTTTGAAGGGTTCGCTGTAGTTTTATTATTAGCGGGTTTTAGTGCAACACTATCAAGTAGTTCATTTAAAAATTATCGGAAGTATATTGATCTATTCTTAATTGTTGGAGGTCTTGTTGTCGGAGTACAATCGTATTTAGAAATTCAAAAAAGTAATGAAGCATGGCATACTAATCAGTCGATAGTTTCTCCCAATAATGTTGATATCGCAGATAATACGAGTAACGAACAGATTACCAAAGCATTTATGAGTTCAAATCTAGATGATGGTTTAAAGTTGATTACCAAGGCATCGCCAGACTATTTACCTAATAATCGAGTATTAAGTGAACGTCCTTATCATGATTATCGATTAGACATGAAAAAAAATAAAGATGAAGTAAGTAAAACGATTAATAGTGAAGGAAAGTTAAGTCTGAGTTGGAACGCAACAAAAAAAGGAAATGAGATTTCTTTACCCGCGATAGTCTATAATAATTCAACTGTTCAATTAAATGGTAATAGCCTTGATCCTAAAAAAATGACCTTGTCAACTATGGGTAGTCCAACCGTTAAAGCAACTAAAATAGGTACAAATAGGTTAGTCATTGGTTATCATACGAAAATAATAACAAGAATTAGTTTAATCATCGTTCTAGCCACTTGGATAATTAGTTGCGTTAGTGCTGTTTTTATAAAAATCACTGATTATAAAAAAGAAATTAAGTTATGATATAGTTTTAACAAGTAATAGGGACTTCAAAAAGAGAACATAATTAATGATGTTCTTTTTCTGTATTAAAAATGAAATATAATACTTTTAAATATAACGTATAATTAAAAGTGTAGAGCACTACAACTTTGAAAGCGTGGTCAAAATGTTTAGAATATCATATCAGTTGACAATAAGATTAAACAATGATTAGACAAACGATTTTAAGTTTCATTTAAGTCTGGTAACATGTATAATAAATTATTGTGTCATTGTATACATCTAAAAAATTTAGGGGTAATTAATTATGAGTGAAGATAATATTAAACACCAAGGTAGCCACAAGAAGCATCATCATAAAAAGAAAAAAATGAGTACACTGAAAAAATGGGGGATTGGTGTCGGAATCGTCGTTGCCGCACTATTGGTTATTGGTGGTGTGTTGATGGCGAAGGTTTATCTAGATGCAAAAGACGTTGTAGATAATACATATCAAAAAGTAAATGTTAAAAGTAAACGAACAACCGGGAGTGTCTCTCTTGATAAAGAGGCGCCTTTCTCAGTTTTAATTTTGGGTGTTGATACGGGCGAAGATGGGAGAACAGATCAAGGTCGATCGGATACAATGATGGTTGCGACAATTAATCCTAAAACAAACTTGACGACATTAACGAGTTTACCTCGTGATACGAAGATTCCGATTACAGGTCACGGGACAGATAATAAATTAAATGCTGCATATGCTTATGGGGATGTTTCCTTAGCGATGGATACTATTCAAAACTATTTAAATATTCCAATTGATTACTATGTTCAGATGAATATGAAGGGCCTGGAAGAATTAACGGGTGCCGTTGGTCCAATTACGGTCAATAATCCATTTGCTTTTTCAGCGGGAAGGCATCAATACGTAAAAGGTGATATTGAGTTAACTGAAAGTAATGTTTTAGACTTTTCTAGAATGAGACATTCTGATCCTAATGGTGATTACGGGCGTCAAAAAAGACAACGCTCGGTTGTGACTGAATTAGGTAAAAAAATAGCTTCTATTGATGGTGTCACAAATTATCAAGCAATTTTGAGTGTACTTGAGAGCAATATGAAAACAAATTTGAAATTTTCTGATATGAAAAAAATAGTGACTCAGTATCGTAGTGCTATAGGCACAATTAAAGATGTTCAACTTCAAGGACAATCACAAATGATAAATGGTGTGTCGTATGAAGTTGTTCCATCAGCACAAGTAACGAAAGTATCCAACATGATCAGAAAACAATTAGACTTAGACTAGGAGAATTATATCAATGGAAGAGACAATCAATCTTGAACAAGTTTTTAGCATTTTAAAGAAACATCTTAAATTAATTATTGGGTTAATAATTGCGGGGGCACTATTAGCATTTTTTGTAACCATGTTCTTTATGACGCCAAAATATAACTCGACTGTTCAAATATTAGTTAATAGAACAGAAACTGCCAATAATGTAGGGGCTGCTTACAATACACAGCAAGCAGATGTCCAAATGATTAATACGTATAAAGACATTATTCAAAATAAAATTGTACTAGATCCTGTGAGAAAAGAAATTGCTAAAAAAGATAATTTCGTTGGTACGAGTGATGATTTAAAAAATCAGATAAGTATATCAAATCAAGAAAATTCACAGGTTTTTAGTGTAACTGTTAAAGATACTAATGCATATCGCGCGGCTGATATTGCAAACTCTGTTGCTGATACGTTTAAAAATAAAATAAAAAAAGTGATGAAAGTTAATAATGTAACAATTGTTGCTGATGCAGTTGCAAAACCTAATGCAGTATCACCTAATAAAAAGATGAATGTATTAATAGGTCTGTTACTAGGGGGGCTTATCGGAATTGGGATTGCATTCGCAATAGAACTTTTTGATAAAACAGTTAAAAACGCTGATTTTTTGACAGATCTTGGTCTTTCAAACTTAGGTATGATTAACCATATTGACGAAACTAATAAGAGTCAAGGACTTTTTGGACAATCAACACCAAGAAAAAGAAAGCATACTAATTAAAATAGATAAGGGGTTATTGAATGATGAGTTTATTAAAAAAAGATAAAAAGTTATCAACTGATAGTATTGATAACGGTGTTGGATTAATTACTGTTACTCAACCAACATCAACGATTGCAGAACAATTTAGGACTGTACGTACGAATATCCAATTTTCAAGTGTTGATAAAGAAATGAAAGTTATTATGGCGACATCATCAGGTCCATCAGAAGGCAAGTCAACAGTTATAACTAATCTTGCTGTAACATATGCTAATCAAGGACTGAAAGTATTGTTAATTGATGCCGATATGCGTAGACCAACTGCGCATCAAACTTTTGGTTTGAGTAATGAAACCGGGCTTACAAATTGTTTGACTGAAAAAAGTATTGATGTTGCAAAAGCAGTTGAAGAAACACCAATTGAAAATTTATATGTTATGCCTGCAGGTCCTACTCCACCGAACCCTTCAGAATTATTGAATACAAAACGGATGGATTCTTTAATTACAGCTGTCGCTGAACAAATGGATATGGTTATCATCGATACACCACCATTAATTTCTGTAACAGATGCACAAATTGTTGCAACAAAAGTTGATGGTACAATTTTAGTTGTGAGACAAGGTGTGGCAAATAAAGGTGCCGTTTTGAAAGCAAAAGAATTATTAGATACCGTTCATGCAAGAATCATTGGGACGATTTTGAATGATGTTTCAGGTAGTGATGAGTCAGGTTATTATGGTGGGTATTATGGCTATTATAAATAATAATTAAGTAGACGTAGGATAATTTAAGGAAGCAGGGATTATAGGTGACTAGGAAAAGTAAACAGGTTGTTTTAACTGGATTGGATAGTTTGATTTGGGTAGTTTCAATTTCATTATCGAGGTTATTTTTAGGGCCGTATATTAGTTTTAGTAACTCTGATTTATTGGAATTTGGGTGTATATGTTTGATTTTATACCTAATAATTGGATACTCATTAAACCTCTTTTCTAAAATTAATAGGTATGCTAGCTTTAAAGAAATAATTGCAATTTTTATTGCAATAACAATTACAGCAGTTATTAGTAATATTAGTTATTTTTTCATAAGTTCAAATTATAGTATTCGTTTTGGAATATTAACTTATTTACTGGCCCTCCTTTTTATTGGTGGCAGCCGATTTGCATGGCGCTATCTTGTTGAAAATATCTTTAATAATGAAGAATCAGAAACATTAATTACAACATTAATAGTCGGTGCAGGGGATGGCGCAGAAGCTTTAATGGAAAGAATACAAAGAGATAATGCCGACTTGAATGTTATTGGATACGTCGATAATGATATTCAAAAACAAAAAATGTGGATGATGGGTAAGAAAGTTTTGGGAACTTTCCAAGAAATTCCAATGATTGTCGAAGAATACGATGTTGAACAGGTCTCAATTGCTATTCCTTCATTAAGTCCCCATAATTACGAGGACTTGTTAGATATTTTAAATCCTCTAAAAGTTAAAATTAATCGCATGTCAAGTTTTGAAGATATGTTAGAAGACAATAGTGATTCTAGAAAAATGCATGAGATTGACGTTGTTGATTTACTGGGTCGACAAGAGATTAAACTTGATATGGCTAAGATTGAAAGCAAAATATATGGTAAAACAATTTTAGTTACAGGAGCGGGTGGCTCTATTGGTTCAGAAATTTGTCGACAGGTTAGCAAATTTGGTCCTAAACGACTAATTTTACTAGGACATGGAGAAAATTCAATTTATTTGATTCATCAAGAATTAAAAAATCTTTATGCTGGGAAAATTGAAATTGTGCCGATTATTGCGGATGTTCAAGACCGGGCACATATTTTTGACTTAATGGCACAATATAAACCAGAAATAGTCTATCATGCTGCAGCACACAAACATGTACCATTAATGGAAGCTAACCCAACTGAAGCCATTAAAAATAATGTTTATGGTACGAAAAATGTTGCTGAAGCTGCTAAGTCTGCAAATGTGAAATCATTTGTAATGATTTCAACTGATAAAGCAGTAAATCCGCCTAATATTATGGGGGCAACGAAACGTCTCGCTGAAATGATTGTAACTAGTTTGAATGAACCAGGTCATACAAAATTCGCCGTTGTTCGTTTTGGTAATGTTCTTGGTAGCCGTGGTAGTGTTGTACCACTGTTTAAGAAACAGATAGCTAAAGGTGGACCAGTTACTGTTACTGATCTTAGAATGACAAGATTCTTTATGACAATTCCTGAAGCTAGCCGTTTAGTGATTCAAGCGGGGACGCTATCTAAAGGTGGAGAACTATTTATCTTAGATATGGGTAAACCGGTTAAAATTGTTGATTTAGCACGAAAAATGATTAAATTAAGTGGATATACTGAAAACGATATTGATATTGTTGAGTCAGGTATGAGACCTGGAGAGAAACTGTATGAAGAATTATTAGTAAGTAGTGAAAAACAGCAAGAGCAAGTATTTGAAAAAATTTTCTTGGGTAAAGTAACACCATACAAGATTGATGAAATTATGAGTTTTGTTAAGAGTGTAGAGCCGTTAACTGGTACTGCTTTGAAAAAAGAAGTTATTAGATATGCACATACTCATAATGGTGAACCCTCAATTGATTCGGAAGGTATGCGTTAATGTATAAAAAATATTTTAAAAGAACAATTGATTTTGTTATTTCTTTAGTAGGCCTTGTACTTTTATCGCCTATTTTTTTAATTATCGCAATTATTGTTAAAGTCGATTCGAAAGGCCCTATTTTCTTTGTACAAAAGCGGGTAAGTATTAATAAAACCTACTTTGGTATTTTAAAATTTAGGACGATGAGAACTGATACACCTGATGTACCTACTCACTTATTGAAAGATCCGGATGCTTTCATTACTCGCTCGGGTAAAATTTTACGAAAAACGAGTCTTGACGAATTACCACAAATTATTAATATTTTAACAGGTAAGATGAGTATCGTTGGTCCTCGACCAGCACTTTGGAGTCAAGAAGATTTAATTAACGAACGTGAAAAGTACGGCGCTAATAACGTTTACCCAGGGTTAACTGGATTAGCACAAATTAGTGGGAGAGATGAATTATCTATTGCTGAGAAATCAAAAATTGATGGTGATTACGTGCAACTTTTATCTTTTTCAGAAGATTTAAAAATTTTTTTTGGAACAATTACATCAGTTTTAAAGAGTGATGGTGTAAAGGAAGGTAAGAGTGATGACTAAACGAGTTTTGATAACCGGTGCACATAGTTATATTGGAGGGGCATTTAAAAGCTGGATTAATAAATCAGAATCGGAAGATATATCAGTTGATATGATGAGCGTTCGAGATGATAAATGGAGAGGAAAAAATTTTGGTCTATATGATGTAGTACTTAATGTTGCGGGTATTGCACATGTATCTTCGGATCCGAGTATGGAGGATCAATATTATAAAGTAAATAGAGATCTCGCAATTAATTTGGCTAAAAAAGCTAAATCTGAGGGAGTGAAACAATTTATTTTTTTATCAAGTATGATAGTATATGGTGAAAAAAATGGACTACAAAATACTAATATAATTACTCGAGAGACAATAATGAACCCAATTGATTTTTATGGTGATAGTAAGCTACAGGCAGATGTAGAAATTCAAAAATTAGCAGACGATAACTTTAAAACGGTTGTTATCAGAACTCCGATGGTTTACGGACCGAATAGTAAGGGTAATTTTCCAAGGCTACTGAAGTTAGCTGAGAAATCCCTGATTTTCCCAAGTATTAACAATGAACGAAGTATGATTTATGTAGATGTATTAACAGAATTTATCAAACAGATAATTATTAATGATGCATCAGGCCTTTATTTCCCTCAAAATAAAGAATATGTTTCTACAAGCGATGTAATCAAAGTAACAAGGAAATTATTAAGAAAGAAAGTATACTTTATCTCTATTTTTAATCCGCTTATTTCTCTATTATCAAGGAAGTTTCGTGTTTTTAATAAAATATATGGTAGTAAAGTTTATGATAAAAAAATTAGCGAGTGCTCTTTCGAATATACATTAGGACTTACATTAGAAAATACGATAACGAAAATTTTAATGGAGGATAAGAAATGAAAAAAGTTTTAATCGTTGCGTCGGTTGCTTCAATGATTGAACAATTTAATATGGATAATATCAGAATATTACAAGAATTAGGATATAATGTGGAAGTTGCAACTAACTTTTATTCCGCTGGAACTATACCAGATGATATGGCTAATTCCTTAAAAAAGAAGCTTGAAGGAAAAAATATAATTTGTCATCAAATTGACTTTTTAAGAGGAATTGGTTCAATAAAAGCAAATAAAAAAGCATATAATCAGCTTGAAAAATTAGCAAGTACAACTACCTATAATTTTGTGCATTGCCATTCACCGATGGGAAGTGTATTAACTAGATTAGTTTTTAAAAATAATAAAGAAACTAAAATTGTTTATACGGCACATGGCTTTCAGTTCTTTAAGGGCGGGCCGAAAAAAGATTGGATATTATTTTATCCTATAGAACGTTACTTATCTAAATATACGGATATTTTAATAACAATCAACAATGAAGATTACTCAATTGGAAAATCTTTTGGTATAAAAGAAGTTTTACATGTGCCTGGCGTTGGAATAAAATGGGAACAATTACGAGAACAATCAACTAATATCGATGAATTGAAAACTGATTTAAAGATAAGTAAGAATAGTAAAGTGATGATTTCTGTAGGTGAATTATCTAAGCGGAAAAATCATATTGTGGGAATAGA
Source organism: Dellaglioa sp. CoH-56-MRSF-13 (assembly GCF_056782095.1). The sequence continues at coordinate 127,297 of NZ_JBXAYC010000003.1, forward strand.
AGCAGTAAATAAATTGAAAGATAAAATTGATATTACATATATTATATGCGGTGTTGGAGATCAAAGAGATTTATTAGAAAAAAAAGTGAAAGAGTATGGATTAGAAGAAAAGATTATTTTTACAGGTTATTCTGAAAATATTAAACAATATTTAGATATAGCAGATTTTTCTCTTTTTCCATCTAAACGAGAAGGATTAGGACTAGCGGGATTAGAAGCTATGGCTACTGGTCTTCCATTAGTAAGTACTTACTTAGGGGGGATCAAAGATTACACAGAAAATGGTATCAGCGGGTGTGTAGTGGATGATCCTACTGATATTTCCCAGTTTGTGAAAGCTATAGAAAATTTACTAGGCATCAATGATAAAGAATACGAAAAAATTGTTAAAAACAATATTGAAGTATCAAAAAAATATAGTATTAAGAATGTAAATGAAATTATGTATAGTTTATATTCTAAAATTTAAATTATGCGATGTTGTCTATAAATTGAAAGGATTCGCAATGATTAAAAACACAAAAATAGTATTGATAGCTATATATTTTGGAGAATTACCAAATTATTTTGATTTATGGTTAAAATCAGCGGAATATAATAATGAGATAGATTTTCTAATATATACTGATCAAAATATATCTACAACCATACCGAATGTTAAAATAAAAATAGTCAACTTTAAAGATATTCAAGCGAAAATAAGATCACATTATACATTTCCTATAAAAATTAATAATCCGTATAAGTTGAATGACTACAAACCGGCTTACGGTGAAATATTTGAGGAAGACATCTCGGGATATGATTGGTGGGGATTTGTGGATATTGATACTATATTTGGAGATTTAAAAAAATTTTTATCTGAGGATATACTAAAAAAATATGACAAAATAAATACTCGTGGACATTTTCAAATGTATAGAAATAATAATCAAATTAATAATGCATATAAAATTGATCATCATAAAAAAGGGACGTACAATTATAAGCAGGCATTTACAACTGATGACGCAACTCACTTTGATGAAATTTGGGGAACTGCAAAATTTATGCCCGACACAGATATGAGAATATATGATCCATATAAAGAAAAGGTCTATTATGCTGATATTTGGGTAAAAGCATTTCGATTTATAACACTTGATATTTCTGAGGGAAAACAATATCAAGTGTTTAGATGGCATGATGGGGAACTAGTAATGAATTATATTGATAACGGAAAAATTAAAACTAAAAAGATAGAATATATTCATTTACAAAAAAGAAAAATGCAAGTTGATGTTGAAATATCAAATGATGACCATAGCTTTTTAATTGTACCTAATAAGTTTATAACAGATGAAAAGTTGTCTATTGAAAATATAAAGAAATATAATGAAGGAAAATGGCCTAATGGTATCCGCAGATATTTCCAATATTATATTAAGCAATTATTTAATGGGGAGCTTAAGGCTAGAATACGAAGAATTTGGCTCTAAATATAAGATTGAAAATAGATTAACACTTTTTATCTGAATATTAAAATCACTAATAAATATTAAGGAGAACTTAGTCATGAGTGATAATTTTAAAATTGATTTTGTAGTGACATGGGTTGATGGAAATGATGATATCTGGCGGAATAAAAAAAATAAGTACGCGGGAAACAAAAATTTAAATGCGGATGAACGTTTCAGAGATTATGATATTTTTAAATGGTGGTTTGAAGGTGTAAAAAAATTTGCACCATGGGTAAACCATATTTTTTTAATTACCGACAAACAAGTTCCGAAGTTTCCATTGGACATGAAAAATCTAACAATTGTTGATCATTCTGATTTTATTCCTGAAGAATATTTACCTACTTTTAATTCGAATGTCATTGAAATGAATATTCCAAGAATTAAAAATTTATCGGAACATTTTATCGTATTTAATGACGATACGTTTATAACTAACAAGGTAGATCCAACAGATTTCTTTTCTCAAGATGGGACTCCTAAGGATGTAGGATTAATGGGACTTATTCAACCGTCGGAAGAATTTTCGTTAATACCTTTTAATAATATACTTATTATTAATAAGTGGTTCTCAAAAAATAATATTTTGAAGAAGAATTTCTTTAAAATATTTAATTGGCAATACGGGTTTCAAAATGTAAGAAATTTCTTAGTTTTACCATATAGGTCTGTTCTGGGATGGTATGAACCGCATTTGCCTAGTAGTTTATTGAAAAGTACATTTAAAGAAATATATCAAAAAGAACCAGCTTTGTTAGCCGAACTTAGTAAAAATCGTTTTCGTACTAGAAATGATGTAAATATTTGGTTGGCACGCGATTGGCAACTTTCAAAAGGGAATTTTGAACCACGTAGATTTTCGTTTGGAAAGTTTGAGAAGTTGCCAGAAGATGGAGATTTTTCAAAAATAAAGCGCGCCTTAAAATCCAAGGCAAAAATAGTTGTTATAAACGACATATCGTTACCATTGGAGAGCCTTTCAGAAACGAAAGAACAATTAAGAAAAATATTCGCTGAACACTTTAGCTAATTAGGAGGATCTAATTATGAGTGACGTTGCAATTTTAATGGCTACCTACAATGGTGAAAAATTTTTAATGGAGCAAATTGAAAGTATTAAGAATCAATCATATGGGAATTGGCACCTATTTATTAGAGATGATTTTTCGAAAGATAATACCAGTAAAATTTTAGATAATTTTAAAAGAGATCCTAAAATAACGATACTAGATAGCTCGCTAAATATTAATGAAAAGGGCCAATTAGGAAATTTTGAAATTTTAATGAATAACGTTCCAGACCAGTATGAATATGTTATGTTCTCAGATCAGGATGATGTATGGTATACAAATAAAATTGAGATATCATTAAATGAAATTAGACACCTGCCTAACGAAAAAGTACTGCCTAAGCTTGTATATACGAATTATGACGAGTTTTTTGAAGTAGTGGGGGACGGAAGTGTGAACTACAGTGGTGTAGAAAAGAAAAATAAACCAACATATCAACGTATTTTTCTACATAACTGGTTAATGGGTAATACGATGATTATTAATCGTAACTTATTAGAAATTTCAAAAAACATCCCGATAGAAGCAGTTAATCATGATGCATGGCTTGCATTAGTTGCTGGATTATATGATGGGATTGGATATATAGATAGTGCGACTGATGGTCATAGAATGCATTCATTTAATATTACAAGAGGTGCCGATGCACATAAAAAAAGTACAATTATAAAAAGTAAGTTAATTGATTTAAAAAAATATAAAGTTAAATTTGATCGATTTTCCAAATTGGTTAATGAATTAGAACTACAATTTTCAAATTCGCCTATTAAAATAAAAAAAAGAATTACTATGTTGAAATATTTTGTAGAAAAGAAGGGTATCGAAGCCATAATATTTGGCAAAAAGAATGGTTTTTTTACCAATATTCACGGTCACAATACCTTACTCTATTTGGAGGAAATATTAAGGTTATTCAAAAAATAATGTTAGTATTTACATAAAATTTAATTAAAAATGGAATACAGCATAAGCAAATTTCATTAATTGTTTAAGAAATGACTATCTAGGAGTTTATATGACATATTTATTTGCAATAGTAACCAATTTCTTTTTGGATCATGTTCATGGTAAAAAAAATAATATCATTCCGTTCATTGGAATCGGAATATTAGCATGGCTAGCGGGTGCTGCTAGTAAGATGACGACGACCGATTATCCTAGTTATCTTATTAATTATGATAATAGTTCTTTAGCACCATATAATCACCAATTTGAGTGGGGCTATATGTGGCTTTCTCGAATTTTTGCGGCAAACGGAGTGACATATGCTGATTTTAGATTAATATTATTTATTGTTAGTTTTATTATTTTGACAGTTGCAATATTAAGATTTACAAAGAATTTAGGATCTTTTGTTTGGGTTTTTGCAATTTTTCCTTTTTTTAATGAGGCAACACAGGCACGTAATTTTTTTATGATTTCTATTGCTCTATTAGGGCTAAGTTTTTTACAGAAAAAAAATGTAAAAAATATTATTATTGCCATCGGATTAATCTTATTGAGCGCATCAATGCATTCATCTGGATATATATTTTTAATAATAATTCCCTTAAGCTTTTTGAGCGAAAAATATGTGAAAATTTTTGTACAATTAATTATTGGTTTTTTTGTAATTTTAACAATTGTACAATTTATTCCAGGTTTAAGTGGTTTATTGAAAAATATAATAACGAAAGTTTCATTGCATTCATCTAGGACACAATTGTTTGATAAACTGAACACAAGTTATGCTGCTGGTTCATCAAAAATAATGCTTATAGAAATAGCTTTATCATATTTTTCAATGTTAGGACTTGGATATTATTTTTTGAAAATTAATAGCCTATCAACTGAGATTAAAAATAAATTGAAATTGTTATTCTTAATTTCGTTAACTGGTCTTGTAGCACTCCCATTTTTAGTTATGTCGATACAATATCAACGGTTCCAACGTAACTCTTTCGCACCAATTATAATTGCATACGCGCTAATTAGGGAGCATAAAGATGAGATTGATAGTAGAATATTATTAAAGATTGATTTAATGATGGTGGGGATACTCTTATTAGCTGTTATAGCGTTTTATGGAGTGTTAGTACCACAAGAATTTGTTGACAGTATTCCATATTTAGTACATTGGAAATCGCTTTAGCATTGTCGTTTAAAGAAAAGTAATTAAGGAGTAAATTTTTGAAAAATATAGCTGTGATTATGTCAACGTATAATGGCGAAAAGTACGTCGAGGAACAATTAAATAGTATTATTGAGCAAAAATATAAAAATGAAGATAACATACAGATTTATGTTAGAGATGATGGTTCAACAGATAATACAATAGATATTTTAAAAAGATACGAAAATAAAAATTTGTTAAAAATAATTTATTCAAGCGGAAATATGGGTGTTAAACGTTCCTTTTTTGAATTACTTAGGGTTGTCGATGCTGATTACTATTTTTTTTCTGATCAAGATGATGTTTGGGTTTCAGATAAAATAATGCAATTTATGGATAAATTTGATTTGTTAGACAATAAAATAACACAAGCTATATTTTCAGATCTTATGATTGCTGATAAAAAGGCTGTTTCAACAAATATTAAAATGTCTAAAATGTTAGTAGGCGAAAATTATAATCATTCATTGAATGATTTATTATTCAATTTTAAAGTAACCGGAGCGGCATTAGCAATTAATAAGAAACTAAGAGATGAAGTACTTATGTTAACAGATGAAGATATTGAAAATGTAACAATGCATGATTCAATTATTGCTAAAATCAGCTCAGCAAGTGGGAATTTAACGTACATTGATAAAGTAACGGTTTACTATAGACAACATGAAAATAACGTCATCGGAATTGGTAAGAGTAATGTACACTTGTATGAAGTTTTTCGTAGATTAAAAATAAGATATAAACAATTAGGTCGGATTAAAAAGGAAAATATTGTTCTGTATGAAAGATTTTCTAATATCATTAAAAATGATACTGAAAAAAAAATGCTAGAAGATACATATAAGTTTTATGATACAAAGAATATCTTTAAAAGATATTCTTTGTATCATAAATTTCATAGTTTAATTAATACAACAGCACAAAGAATAATTATATGGTTTGTTTAATAGAGAGTGATTAGGTGGTTACTATCAATTTAATAAAAAAAAGTTTTAGGCGTAATTTTATTACGGCATATAATATGATAAAGTATATGAAAAATAAGATGAACTACGGAAATAAAAGGTATAAACAAGTAAAAATAATTGAAGAAAAAACTGATTTTATTAATAGCGTGTCATTAGTGGCAATTATTAAAAATGAAGCACTATACGTTCAAGAATGGATTGAATATCATAAAATTATTGGTATATCAAAATTTTATATTTATGATAACGAATCTACTGATAATTTAAAAGAAATTTTAGAACCGTATATTAAAAGTAAAGTGGTTGAATATATCTATTTTCCGGGTGATAAGCAACAAATACCAGCATATCTGGATGCTGTCGAGCGCTGTAAGACAGAAACAAAATGGCTATTAACACTAGATTTAGATGAATATTTAGTATTAATTGATGAAAAAAATATTGATTCTTTTTTAAATGAATTTAGTGAAAACGTTGCTCAAATTGAAATTGGTTGGGTGATGTTCGGCTCATCTAATTTGATTAAAAAATCAAATGGATTAGTTACTGAGACATTTTTAAATAGATCAAAAAATGATATTATTTTAGATTCAAAACCTATCGTAAATCCTAGATTAGTAATTGATATGAGAATACCACATTGGTATGATGTGGCCGGTAAAACGACTGATGAAAACGGAAATAGGTTATGGGGATATCCATGGACAAATGAAAAAAGACCTAAAATTGTATCAAGGGAACACGTGAGGGTTAATCATTACTATGCAAAATCACTTGAAGAATTCGAGAATAAAGTAAAAAGAGGATATGCTGATCAAAGTAATGATATAAAAGAACGTAGTTATCTTGATTTTAAGAAGCACGATATTAATGATGTCTATGATAACGGCATGTTAAAGTACACGGATAAAATTAAAACAGAAATTAAACGTGTACAAGAACTTAACAGATGAGGGTAAGTGTGATGTATGAATAATAATTCTCGAACTGGTATAGCAGCTAAAAATACATCAATCGCTGCACTATCGCAAGTAATAATGTTAGTTTTGAAGTTTGCATTGCAGACAGTATTTATTAAAACTCTTGGTGCCGATTACATGGGAATCAATGGGCTATATGCTAATGTGTTGAGTTTTCTATCCTTTGCTGAATTAGGGATTGGTGGGGCGATAACGTACTCACTGTACGATCCTCTTGCTACTAGTAATCATGGTGAAATTGCTGGTGTCATGAATTTATTTAGAAAAGTGTATAATGTGATTGGTATCGTAATTTTGATTATGGGTTTAGCATTTACTCCATTTATAACTATTTTAATGAAGGGCGGTAGTCCTGTACCATTTCCGCGAGTTATGTTTGTACTATTTTTATTAAATACGGTTGTTAGTTACTTTTTTACGTATAAACGTTCCTTATTAATTGCAAATCAAGAAGGATATAAGGATAGTTTAAATAGATTAATTTTTACGATAATGCAGACAGTATTACAAATTATCTTTTTACTTTTATTTAGACAATATGTTTGGTACTTAGTAATCCAAATAATTATAACATTGTTATCTAACTTGAGAATTTCAAAACTTGTTGATAGGGAATTTGAATTTCTTTCCGAAATGAAAACTGTTAAAGTAAATCCTAAAGTCATCAACTATATGAAGAAAAATATATTTGGGACTGTTTCTTCAAAAATTGGTACTATATTAGTTTTTGGAACGGATAATATATTAATATCGGCATTTTTAGGCGTTAGATTAGTAGGAATATATTCTAATTATATGCTGATTGTAAATAGTATTTCCAGTGTGTTGACACAAAGTATCTCTGCTGTCACAGCTGGATTAGGTAATCTAGGAGTAACGGAGGATGAAGATTATCAAGAAGTTGTGTTTTATCGTTATATGTATATAAATGCCGGTATTACATCAGTTATTGCTATAACGTTATACGCAGTTATTGAATCTTTTATTAAATTTTGGATAGGATCAAATTACGTCTTATCGAACTTTACCGTGTTACTTATTGTTATAAATTTTGTACTTGTTCAATTTAGACAGACTGTATTAAATTTTATTGGTGCACGTGGATTATTTTGGCCAATGAGATATAAATCACTACTTGAAGCTGTAGTTAATATGATAGTTTCAATTCTTTTGTTAATGACAACAAATCTCGGCATTAATGGTATATTAATTGGTACAATAGTAAGTAATATTGGAATTAATTTATGGTGGGAACCACTTATCTTATTCAAATATGGATTCAAACGTAGTATGAAAAAATATTATCTTAAATATTTTGGTTATATGGGAATAATTGGAATAGAATTAGGAATAATTTCGTATTTACTAAAAATTATTGTAATTCAAGGGATTTTCAGTATTTTGATAGCATCTGCTGTTGTATTTATTCTAGCAAGTACATTATTCTATTTCTTATTTATTAGATATGACGAAACAAATTATGTTAAAAAATTGGTTTTAAGAAGGATATTAAATAAATAATGATTTTTATTTTTAAAAGCTGTGTTAAGTAGTTATTGTAGCTACCATTTACAAAAATTAATTAGAATATTTTAGGAGGAAAAGTGTATGAAGGGAATAGTTTTAGCCGGAGGTAGTGGGACTCGTTTATATCCATTGACACGTGCATCAAGTAAACAGCTGATGCCGATTTATGATAAACCAATGATCTATTATCCAATATCAACATTAATGTTGGCAGGTATCAAGGATATTCTAATTATTTCTACTCCTGAAGATACGCCACGTTTTCAAGAATTATTGGGCAACGGTTCTGAATTAGGCATTAATTTAGAGTATGCCGTTCAACCTACACCAGATGGATTAGCAGAAGCATTCATTATTGGTGCTGATTTCATTGGTAATGATAGCGTTGCGCTCATCTTAGGTGATAATATTTATTATGGTCCAGGTATGACTAAGATGCTTGAACGGGCTGCAAATCAAACTGAGGGGGCTACCGTATTTGGTTATCAAGTGCGTGATCCCGAGCGTTTTGGTGTTGTTGAATTTGATGAGAGCCATAAAGCAATTTCGATTGTTGAAAAACCGGATCACCCTAAAAGTAATTTTGCAGTAACAGGCTTATACTTTTATGATAATTCAGTTGTTGATATAGCAAAAAATATTAAGCCGTCACCACGTGGCGAACTTGAAATTACGGATGTTAACAAGGTCTATCTTGAAAAAGGAAGACTACATGTTGAAATTATGGGACGTGGATTTGCTTGGCTTGATACAGGGACACATGCAAGTTTACTTGAAGCAGGGCAGTTTATTGAAACTGTTCAAAGAATGCAAAATATGCAAGTAGCTAATTTAGAGGAAATCGCCTATCGAATGGGTTATATTTCACGCGAACAATTAATTGATCTAGCACAACCACTCAAAAAAAATGATTATGGACAGTACATGTTACGTATCGCAGAAGAAGAGGATAAAAAGTAATGGGTAAATTAAAAGTATCAACAACAAAGTTACAAGATGTTAAGATTATTGAACCAGCAGTATTTGGTGATAATCGCGGCTTTTTTACGGAGTCATATTCAGACAAAGATTTCAAAGAAGCTGGAATAGATATTGATTTTATCCAAGATAATCATTCATTATCAACACAAGCTGGCGTTTTAAGAGGACTTCATTTTCAACGTGGAGAAGCTGCACAAACTAAATTAATTCGGGTCGTGACAGGGGCAGTACTAGATGTTATTGTCGATGTTCGAAAAGGTTCACCTACTTATAAACAGTGGGAAGGATATATTCTTTCTGCAAGTAACCATCGCCAATTATTAGTTCCTAAAGGGTATGCCCATGGATTTGTAACATTAACAGATGATGTTAATTTCCTTTATAAATGTGATGGTTACTACAATGCAGCAGCAGATGGTGGGATTTCATTTAAAACTCCTGAACTAAATATTGATTGGCCTATTGATTTTGACCAAGCAATTACATCTGAAAAAGATGCTGCACAACCAACGTTTACAGAGTTTGAAAAAGACAATCCGTTTGTGTATGGAGAAATCTAAATAGGAGAGGTGTTTTTAAATGAAAAATATTATTGTAACAGGTGGGGCCGGATTTATTGGTTCTAATTTTGTCCATTATGTGGTTAATAACCACCCAGATGTTCACATTACCGTGTTAGATAAATTAACTTATGCAGGAAATAAAGAAAATTTAGCTGGACTACCTGCTGATCGTGTTGAGCTAGTAGTGGGAGATATTACTGACGCTAAACTAGTTGATGAACTTGTTAGCAAAACAGATGCGGTAGTACATTACGCTGCAGAAAGTCACAATGATAATTCTTTAAAAGATCCATCACCTTTTATTCAAACTAATATTATCGGAACATATACATTGCTAGAAGCTTGTCGTAAATACAATGTCCGCTACCATCATGTTTCAACTGATGAAGTGTATGGAGACTTACCATTACGCGAAGATTTACCCGGTCATGGGGAAGGTGAAGGTGAAAAATTCACACCTGAAACACGTTATAATCCAAGCAGTCCATATTCATCAACAAAGGCTGGATCAGATTTATTAGTTCGTGCATGGGTGCGTTCATTCAATTTACAGGCAACAATTTCAAATTGTTCCAATAATTATGGACCATACCAACATATTGAGAAGTTTATTCCAAGACAGATTACTAATGTTTTGAGTGGAATCCGGCCTAAGTTATATGGTTCTGGTAAAAATGTTCGCGATTGGATTCATACTAATGATCATTCAAGTGCTGTCTGGGCTATTTTAAATAAGGGTCGTATTGGTGAAACTTATTTGATTGGTGCGGATGGTGAACAAGATAATAAGGCTGTTTTGGAGTTGATTTTAGAATTAATGGGTCAACCTAAAGATGCTTATGATGTCGTTAAAGATCGCCCAGGACACGATTTACGATATGCTATTGATTCATCAAAATTACGTGAAGAGCTTGGTTGGAATCCTGAATTTACTGATTTTAAATCAGGATTACAAGATACGATTGATTGGTACCGAAATAATGAAAATTGGTGGAAAGCTGAGAAAGATGCAGTTGAAGCAAATTATGCAAAAAATGGACAATAATAACTAAGAATGGACTTAAGTCCATTCTTTTTTTGAAGGAGCTAATTATGAAAATATTAATTACGGGTGTAAATGGTCAATTAGGAACAGAATTAAGTCATTTATTAGATGAAAAAAAGATTGTATATACAGGAACTGGTTCTAAAGATTTAGATATTACTGACTCAAAAGCAGTTAATAATTATTTTTTAGATAATCGCCCAGAAATTGTCTACCACTGTGCAGCTTATACAGCTGTTGATAATGCTGAAGAAGAACCTGGTAAAGCTATTAATGAACAAGTTAATGTTATAGGTACTCAGAATATTGCCACAGCAGCAGAATCTGTGGGTGCTACGTTAGTTTACATTAGTACTGATTATGTATTTGATGGGACTAATGATCAAATGTATACAGAAAAAACACCCACTGCGCCTAAAAATGAATATGGTCGGACGAAGTTAGCTGGAGAAGAAGCCGTTGCTAAAATAATGAGTAAGTATTATATTATCCGTACATCATGGGTTTTTGGCGAATATGGAAAGAACTTCGTCTATACGATGCTAAACTTAGCTAAAACTCATGATCATCTGACTGTTGTTAGTGATCAGGTTGGACGGCCAACTTGGACTAGAACGCTGGCTGATTTTATGTTATATGCAGTTCAAAAAAATATTCCTTATGGGTTATATCAGCTTTCTAATGATAATTCATGTACTTGGTATGAATTTGCTAGTGAGATTTTAAAGGATGAAGTAGTTGAAATAAGTCCAGTAACGTCTGAAGAATATCCACAAAAGGCATACCGACCTAGACATTCAGTTATGGATTTGAGTAAAGTTAAAGCAACGGGATTTGAAGTACCAAGTTGGCAAGATGCTTTACATGAATTTATGGCTAAAATTGAAGTATAGAAAAGGGGAGTTTTCTAGTGATTTGAGAAATTGAATCATTAGAAGTCACTCCTTTTTATTTTCACCCAATTTAATGCTAACATAGTACCAAGGAGATGATTCAAATGACAATACCATTAGGATTAAAGGCGGGAACTGACCCAATTCAACTCCATGATCGGTTACAACATAATCCAGATATTTTTGAATTCTATCTAAATGAATTTGATGTTTCTGGAGATGGATTAAAACGATTATCAGATGAGATTGATGAGGTGAAGGCAACTACGAAGAAGATTGTCATGCATCATCCAATGAAGGTTGGTGAACAATCTGTTGAATTAGCCGTTTCCGAAACAGCTGATCCTAGGTTATATCGTTTTGTTAGAGAAAGTACTGAGACATTGATTCAGCTCGCAAAAGATAAATCAATTCAAACCCTCATTCATGGTTCATATAATCGACAAACGCCAACAATTATTGCTGAATATCCTAATTTTGAGGTTGCGGAATCAGCGTTATTTAATCGGATGGATTATTATCAAAAATATGGACAAAATAACGTCATGTTTGAGAATTCGATTTCTGATTTATTTTATTATGGGTCTGAAGAGATGGATCAGTTTATTCTACAAAAAGGGTATCGCTTAGCATTTGATACATCGCATGCCTTTATTAAACAAGCAGGTAGTAATACTGACTTACAAGCGAGTTTGAAACGGTTAATGCCAAATATCGTCCATTATCACTTAGTCGATTCAATGGGTAAATTTCATGATAGTTTAACTTTAGGAAAAGGCAAGATTGATTGGAAGTTAGCATATCCTTTGCTTAATCCAAATGCAACGACTATTTACGAAATTGATTTAGAAAATCAAAATGATTGTCGCGAAATGTTGGAAAGTCATGAATATCTACAAAATTTAATAGAAAAATAACCATTGGTTTTGAACTTTCAAAATCAATGGTTATTTTTTTCGGTTATCAAACCAGTAGAGTAAACACCCTAGTACTAACACGATAACGCCGAATAAGATGATTTTCCAATTAAAACTTAACAGTAAGTAAAGTGAGATAATTAATGCAAGGCTTGGAATAATTGGACCACCTGGTAATTTGAAACCTTTTGGTAAATTTGGATCATTATTGAATTTAAATGTTGCTAGAATTGTTGGTACATATTGGACAAACGATGCAAAGACAATGCATGATACTAAGAATAAATAACTACCGCTAAGTAGCAGGAGGATGCTTGTGATAGATGTCACAATGATTGCGATAACCGGTGTATTGTGTTTACTTTGCTTACCGATTATTTTTGGTAAAAGCTGATGTTCATTTGCTAGCGATGCAGCCACAATAGGTGTATTGAATGATACTGAGATGGCAACCCCAAGAATAGAGATCAACATCCCAATGATAATGATCATATAACCCCACTGACCAAAGATACTTTTGAATGCCGCAGCAATTGGTAATGAGTACGATCCTAAGTTAGGGCCAAGGATACCCACGGCAACCGTTTGAAGTAAAACATATAATAAAGTCACCGTTGCAATAACGCTTAATAGTGCTTTCGGAATATTCTTTTCCGGATTATCCATTTTAGCAGCAGCAATCGGTAAAAATGAAAAGCCAGTATACATATAAAAAATGACACCAAATGCTGTATTAAATTTCGTAAATAACTGAGTGTTACTGTGAATATCAGTCGGAATCATGGGCGTAAAATGAGCATCCTTAATGAAGAAAGCACCGACAATAATAAAGAGTAACATGATAAATACTTTAGCTGCAGAAGACAGATTGTCTGCGAAATCTAGAATAGCTGTTCCAAAATAATTAATGATGCCTAGAATAATGACTAAGGCAATTGCTGAAACATCATAAATAAGCGTTTGTTGTAATGCTGGAAAAAGTATTTTTAAGACAGTTAGTAACGCAGCAATTTCGGCTGACAAAGTCACTACGCCTAATATCCAAGTAAATATACCAACTTGAAAACCAGTAAATTTACCGAATGCATTATAGGCATATAACCAAGCCGCACCATCTTCCGAAAATTTACTTGCTAGTGTTGCGTAACAGAGCACAATCATGGTGACTGCTAATGCTGCAGCGATAATTGTAAAGATACTGAGTGGTCCAATATCATTATAAATTTTACCAGATAATAAGAAAATCCCCGATCCAATAATACCGTTAATTCCTAACAAGAAAACCGTGAAAAACGTCATTTTTTTATCTTCTATTTTATTCATTACAATCCCCCTAAATTTTAGAATAGCCAATATGATGTTAAAAGGCAATTGATAGGTGCTATGAGGGTACAAAAAAAGCCAACAATTAAGTTGGCTTTTACGGTTAAACTAAATCGTTTGTGTAGATTGGTGTTTCAATGGTTTCAACAAATTGTGCTGAGATAGGGGTTACGAACATTTTTTCGTTATCACGATGGAATAAATCAGAACCTGTAATGTCATCCATGGCTTTCTTAACGGTTGCTGGATCTAAATCTGTATTAACGTAACGTAATTTCATATGGCGCGTTTTACCCGCTTCATTTTTAAATGCTAAATCTAATTGTTTCATATAATTTCCTCCTTAGGTTTGATTAAGCTAAAAGACTTGATTCTGTGCGGATGGTCATTTTAACGGTGTTATCACCAGTTAATGAAGCAACTGTAGCGCCGAGTTGTGCAATAGCTTCGTTAGAGGCATTTTCAGTAATGTTAGCGAATGAACGTTTACGTTCAGAGCCGTCAGAACTTAATCCCTCAACGATAACGTTTGTTTTTACCCAAGTTTTACTCATATATGTTCTCCTTTGTGTGTCTATATTTGATAAGTGCCGCGACGCCTTACATAGATAATAAAGAATCGGTTAACCATTTTGTAAAGCAAATACTGATATTTATTCTTGATTCATTTGAGCAATGACTAAAAGTACTTTCCGACCGACGCTATTACGCCAGTTATAGGCTGTTTGACGGCTAACATGATGACTGGCAGCAATTTCTGTGACTGTTTTGTGTCTAATATAACAATCGACTAGATAATGTTGTTCGGCGTTTGAACAGAGGTCATAGAGTGATTTAAAAAGGTGTTCTGTAAATAATTTTTCAGCGATAGTATCTTGTGTTTGGAGGGTTAAATCAATGATGGAATCAGTTGGATTAGTTGAATCATCCTTATTAGGTTCTAAATGCGTTTGTTGATTAGATTGTCGATTAATTAAATCAAGAAGTCGCCAGTAGACACGTTGATAGGCGTAAACCATGAAAGTTTGTTCATTATCTTCAATAGTTTTAGGGTATTGGTCATATGCAGCGCTGAATGCTAATCGTGCTTCTTGTACGAAATCGTCATATGAAGCATGCGATTGATTAATCGACATTCTTTTTAGAACACCAAAGATAAGTTTTTCACGGTCATTTTTCAGTAGAAAAGCTAGACCTGGGTTTATTTGATTTGACATATTAGTAGAGTTGCCTCGTTTCTTTTAAGATCCCTTGGCCAAGGTTCTTAATTAGAATACGAGGTTATTCAATTTTAAAATAGACGACGAAATGAGCGTATTTATGGGTTTTTGATGAGCATTTAAGAATTAAAGGTAGACTATTAATTTTCTTAAGATAAACTTAACAATTAGACTTAAGTTCACACAAGATTAGTTACAATTAAATCTGTAACATAGGATAAGTTGTTAAATGAAAGTAAGAAAAGGAGTAGGCTATTGAACTTGGAGAATGAATTAGAACGGGATTTTAAAGAAATTATAGATTATCCAGAAACACGCTTATTGACTGTTGGGTCTCAATATTGGCGAAACTTGTTGGAGAATCATCCAATAATAGACGTTACGGATGATCATTTTTTTACAGAACATGGAATTGTAACGGATAACTATCAAGTGAACATGGAGACAACTTTGTATATTCACCATATAACACACAGACGGGATGATTTACGATCCATTATTTTTGATAAGCATAAAGATATTTTATTATGTAAATACACAACAACAAATTTTGTGAATCGCTTGATTAATGAAAAAATTCTAACTTTTGTCGCAATGCGTGCGATTGTGTCATTAGTTGAAAAGAAACAAGCTCTACCTTACACATGTGGTATGTATCAGTTATTTCCAGATAGTGGGCCATCAAAACGGGATGCCTCATGGACGGCAGGACACCATCTTGCTAATATTTCCGATGTAGAAAATGGAACTGATTTATTTTTCAACAATGGATTAAGAATTAGAGTTCAAAGTAAGTATTCGCAATTTCTAAAGCAATTAAATTTAGCGCATCTTTTTACAGATATTCAAGTTTCTTTGGCCAGTAAAATAGCTGCAGAACTTGGTTTTGAAAATCCAACACCCCAATTTAGATATCATGATGCTATCTTATCTTTAGTTCAGAACAGACGTGATACCTATGTGGATAAAATAGATTTCATTAAGGAAGTTAAGCATTTATTAGCCATCTACACGTTGAAAGGGTATTCTGATGAATCACCTGACGACTCAATTATCAAAAAAACGTGTAGTTGGGCGCATACTAATAGAGGCATTATGCGTTACTAATTGTAATCATAATGTAACGGAAAAAGGCGTTATTAGACATGCAAATTTGATATAATTAAAGCTGATAATTTCGGAAAAATAGGGGGAAATATGAAAAATAAAAAGTTGTTAACAAAATTAGTTACGGTAACATTTGTTGCTATTACGGGATTTAGCTCAATAAACTTACCAATTGGGAATCAAAGTAAAAATGAATCAACAGTTACGGCAGCCACGACTGCCCAAACAAAGGCTCTCATTGAAAAGAATGGACCAACGATTCAAGCAGTGTCAAAAGATAAAAACTTGTATCCATCAGTGATGCTATCACAGATGATTCTTGAATCTTCTTGGGGTCAAAGTACGTTGGCAAAAAAGGCTAATAATTTTTTTGGTATGAAGGGTGCCTATAAGGGACAATCATATTCAGTTAAATCATTGGAATATAATAGCAAAGGGAAAGCTTATTATGCGGTGTCTAAATTTAAAAAATACCCAAATGCTAAAGCATCTATTCAAGATTATGCCAACCATTTACGTAACGGTGTAAGTTGGGATGCTAAGTATTACTCAGGTACATGGCGTGAAAAAGCTAGTACTTATCAAAAAGCAACAGCATCATTGAGTTTAAAATACTCGACAAGTAGTGCCTACGGTAAAAAATTAAATAACTTAATTTCTAGATATAATTTAGCTAGTTTAGATAATACCGTTAAAGTCGCTTATAATGGCGCAGCCGGTTCTGAAACAGTCAAAGTAGCTAATACTGGTTACCGTCTTTACAATCATGTTAAAGGAACAGCAGGTAGTCGTGATAAAGGTGCGGCTGCTAAGTTGACAGGTAAGACAGTCTATGCGGACATGCGTGGCGTAAAAGAAGGTAGCACAACTTGGTATCGAGTAAGAGTTAAAGGCACATCAACGAAGTATTGGATCTATAAACAAGCATTAAAATTAAGAAAAACAAGTTATTCTACAGTAAAAAATACAGGAAATTTTAATAATAAATCATATCAGTTACATAATCATGTTTATAATTCAGATTATTTATCTAAAAAGACAGGTCAATCAAAAACACATAATAATAGAACTTATACAATTAATAAAAAAGCGATTATTACTGATTACAATGGGTCTAAATCAACGATGTACCGAGTCAAAATTGGATCTACTAATCATTGGGTCTATAAGGGAGCCATTAATAAACATTAATTTATTAGGTTGTTGAACTAATATTGCTAAGGGATAGCAATAAAAAAATAGGAGAGTTATTGAAAATGCAGAAAAAAATAGTAATGGGTTTTGCCATTGTTTTGGGGATTGTAGCGGCTGGATTAATGAATCAATCAGTTTCGGCTTCATCAAAGGTAAATAATTATATACATTCTCAACATATTGCACCAAATGAGATTACAAGTGCTATCTGGGGTGGTTTTCCAACCGATGATATGACTTATCGTCAAGGTAAACCAGAAGGTGTTGTTGTTCATGAAACAGCTAACCCATCATCTACCATATATGGTGAAATGGCTTTTATGAAAGCCAATTATGGTAATGCATTTGTGCACAGTTTTGTTGACGATCATAATATTATTAATATTGCAAAAACGAACGTCATGTCATGGGGCTCTGGTCCTAAAGGTAACCAACGTTTCGTGCAATTTGAAGAAACGCGTGTTCATAGCAAGTCGGCATTTGCACGAGAAGTTAATAATGCCGCCTACTATACTGCCTATATTTTACAACAATATGGGTTGAAACCAAGTTTAGCAACTGCTAGCAATCATGGAGCGGGCGCAACAGTTTGGGCACATGCAGATGTCAGTAAGTATTTAGGTGCAACTGATCATGGTGATCCAGTTGGTTACTATAGCGAATCTGGTAATAAATGGTTTAATGAGTCATATTCAATGTCAGACTTGTATGATTTAATCAAAGAATACTACACACAATTAGGTGTGAAGGTCGCATATCACAGTGCAGCTGGATCAGAAACTGTTCAGATGAATAATACAAGTTACCGTCTTTATAACCATGTTAAAGGGACGGTCGGCGCAGTCGATAAAGGTTCAAGCAGCAAGTTAAGCGGTAAAACATTGTATGCAGATATGCGTGGTGTTAAAAATGGTAGCACTACTTGGTATCGCGTCCGTGTTAAAGGGACATCCACAAAATATTGGATCTATAGTGACGCCTTAAAATTAAGAAAAGTAAGTTACTCACCAATGAATGTTTCAGCTAAATTTAATGGTAAGTCATATCAGTTACATGATCATGTATACAATTCAGATTATCTATCTAAAAAGACAGGTGATTCAGCCAATTATAAAAATAGAACATATACAATTAATCAAAAAGCCGTTATAACTGATTATAATGGTGCTAAATCAACGATGTATCGTATTAAAATTGGTTCAGATGATCATTGGGTTTACACAGGAGCAGTCAATAAGGATGCACTAGTTAATTTAGAAATGCATAGTGCATCTGGTTCAGAAACTGCAAAAGTTAATAGTAATAAATATATGCTTTATAACTCAGTTAAGAACTCTACTGATAATACGGTTAACTATGGTTCTTCAACACAATTAACTGGGCAAACAGTGAAATTATTAGCTCGAGCAGAAAATAGAAGCCAAGGAACAACTTGGTATCAAATTAAATCAGGATTAAATAAATATTGGGTTTATTCAAAGGCCTTAACATTTAATCAATCAATTACTTATAAGTCACTTAAACAGACTGGAACCGTAAGTACGACAAGCACTTACTACTTGCATAATCATGTTTATAATTCAGCATATTTATCAGTAACAACAGGAAGAGCAAGTGATGCTACAATTAGAGGTAAAGCAGTTAATGTAGATTGCATGGCTACAATTAAAGAAAATGGTAAAGAAGATTCATATATGTACCGTTTTACAGTTATTGAAACAGGAAAGACCTATTGGGCTTATGGTAGCGTCTTAGTTGGTCGAACGAATAGTTAAAGCAAAAAAAGAAGCCATTTTATGGCTTCTTTTTTTGCTTTATTTTCCTGAAGAACGACGTGATAATTTAACGACGGCTTCAACTTTTGATGTTTGTGGGAACATATCAACGGGTTGAATATAATCAACGCGGTATGATTTTGTTAACAATTCTAAATCTTTTGCGAGTGTCGATGGATTACATGATACATAAACAAATTTTTTAGGACGACTCTTATTGATGGCTTCAATTAATTGATCATCTAAACCAGTACGTGGTGGATCAACAACTAGGGCATCAGGTACGAAACCTTCTTCCAACCATTTAGGTAAGATATCTTCAGCTTTACCAACTTCATATGTGGTATTTTCTTGATGTGATAGAACAGCATTTTCTCGTGCATCTTCAATCGCTTCAGGTGTTGTATCCATACCGCGAACTTCTTTAGCACCATGGGCAACATAAAGGCCAACGGTACCAACACCACAGTAAGCATCAACTAATGATTCATTTTTATCTAAGTTAAGAGCTTTATTGATTTCATCGTATAAAACGCCAGTTTGAACTGGGTTTAATTGGAAGAAAGCACGTGCTGATAATTTGAATTTCATTTTACCAAGACGTTCCATGATGAAGTCTTGGCCAGCGATATTAATGGTTTCGTCACCCCAAATAAGTGATGTTTCACCTTTGTTGATATTTTGCATGACAGAAGTAACCATAGGTAATTCTTCTAAGATATGCATAACTAGTTCACGTTTCTTAGGTAATTTTGCCGAGTTTGTGATGAAGGTTAATTGAACCTCACCGGTATCAAAAGATTCACGAACAACAAGCGTTTTGATAATACCTGATTTAGCTTCTTCATTGTAAATAGGAATTCCGAGTTCCTCTAATAACGCAACAACGTGACGAATAACAAGCATTGTTGTAGGACGTTGCGTACTGAATTCTTTTAAGTCTACTAAATCATGACTCTTTGGTTTGTAAAGTCCAGCGATGACGTGACCATCTTTTTCGCGAACTTGGAATTGCGCTTTATTACGGTATTCATATGGATTTTGCATACCGATAGTTTCTTTTAAATCATAGTGTTCATAACCACGCGGTTTATATCTTTCTAAAGATTGTACGATAACATCTTTTTTGAAAGCTAATTGGCCTTTGTAGTTTAAATGTTCTAATTCAATTCCGCCGACTTCACTGTATGTTGCGTCTTTTGGTTCAACGCGAACAGGACTTTGTTTACGAATTTTATGAATTTTAGCGTTGATATAAGAATCTGCAACACTAGTGACTTCTGCTACAACGACTTCGTCTGGAAGAGCACCAGGTACGAATGTAATCTTACGTTTGTAATAGCCGATGCCTTCACCATTAATACCTAAGCGTTTAATAGTTAAAGGAAAACGTGAACCGGCTTCAATTTCTGATCCAAATTCTTGATTGTCTGACATATTTTTATAAACTCCTTATTGCTTTTTTCTTATTATAACACAGGAATATTGGCATTTTGGCAGTTCAAAGATATAATAACAAGATAAGCATTTAAAGGAGTCTATATGACAAAAAAAATCACAAAAATAACCACACAAAAACGTGCTGGACGATATAATGTCTTTCTGGATGAAAAATATGCTTTTCCAATTGGGGAAGAAGTTCTTATTTCATTTCATCTTGCTAAAGGGATGGAATTAGATGAGGCATTAATTAAACAAATTGCTGATGCAGATGATCGTTCAAAAGCGTATTCAAAAGCGTTAAACTATTTATCAACGCAAATGCGAACCGTAAAAGAGATTAAGGATTATTTGAAGAAACATGAAATTACGGAAGACGCGATTGAAGAAACAATCGAAAAGTTATATGAATTTAGATTAGTAAATGATCTTGAATATGCTAAAAGTTACGTTAGAACAATGATGCACACGTCGGATAAAGGACCAACAGTCATTCGCCAAAAGTTACGATTAAAAGGTGTTGCAGCTGAAAGTATTGATGAAGCCTTAGAAGAATTTCCAGTTGATGACCAATTAGAAAATGGAATTAAAGTCGCCGAAAAATTAGTTAAGCATTACCACGATCAATCGTTTAGTAATTTAAAGAACAAGGTTCGTCAGGCATTAATGACTAAAGGCTTTAAGTCTGATGACATTTCACAAATAATGGATGCCTTAGAACTTGAAATTGATCCCGAAGCCGAATGGGATGCACTTGTTAAACAAGGGGATAAAGTCTGGAAACGGCAACGTCGCTTGGAAGGTAGTCAGCGCGCCATGAAAGTTAAACAGGGGCTATTTCAAAAAGGGTTTCAGTTTGATGATATTAATGAATATATTGAGCTGAAAGAACAAGATGAGGCGCTTGAATGATAATGTGGGATGACGCAAAAATCACAGCTTTTCAAGAGGCATTGTTAACTTGGTATGATAGTGAAAAAAGGGATCTTCCTTGGCGCAGAGACCATGAACCCTACCATATTTGGGTATCAGAAATTATGCTCCAACAAACACAAGTAAATACGGTTATTCCGTACTATGAACGATTTATGGAATGGTTTCCGAGTGTTGAAAATTTTGCTAATGCGCCAGAAGAACGTATTTTAAAAGCATGGGAAGGACTCGGTTACTATTCAAGAGTTCGAAACATGCAAAAAGCAGCAAAACAAGTTGTTCAAGATTATTCTGGGCAATGGCCGCAAACAGCTAAGGAACTGCAAAATTTAGTTGGAATTGGGCCATATACTGCCGGAGCAATCGCAAGTATTGCTTTTAACGAAGTTGTTCCTGCCGTTGATGGTAATGCTTTTCGTGTATTTTCACGCTTATTTGAGATAGAAGATGATATTGCGAAACCACAGACCCGACTTATTTTTGAAAAAGTCATTCAACAAATTATTTCTAAAGAAAGACCTGGAGACTTTAACCAAGCTGTCATGGATTTGGGTTCAAGTTACATGAGTGCTAAGAATCCAGATTCTGAACATTCTCCAGTTAAGTCGTTTAATCAAGCTTATTTAGATGGTAAAGAACTTGATTATCCAGTGAAATCAAAGAAGCCGCGACCAGTTGAAATGCCCTATATTGCTTTGATAATTGAAACAAAAAAAGGGTATTTATTTGAGAAACGTTCTAGTAAAGGGATGCTCGCAAATTTATTAGCGTTTCCTTTAATTAAGCTGGAAGAACTGGAAGACAAACCAGGAGACGTGTTATTAACGGATGATTTAGTTATAAAATTAGGCCAATGGAGCCAAGATAATTTGAACCATAAGTTGATTTTTTCAGCATTAGAAGGTTCCGTCGTAAAACATACCTTTACCCATCAAAAATGGTTAATTGAATTATTTACCGTGAAAAGTAAATCGTTTGACTTAAGTTATTTTCCTGGCGAATTCATACTTGAAAAAGATTTTGACCAGATTGCAGTTCCTAAAGTACAACAAAAAATTTGGGACAAATATATCAGCCTTTCTTCAAATAAATTTTAGTAAAATAGTTCTTTTTTTGGTATAATATTCATGCAATCGATGTAAAATGCACTACGTGTTTAGAAAGTGGGTTTTGGTAGAGATGAGTAATCAGTCAAAGGAGCCTAAAGAGGGCGACTTCATTACCATAAAGAGTTATAAACACGACGGTAGTTTGCATCGAACATGGCGTGATACGATGGTGTTGAAAACAAGTGAGAATATGATTATTGGGTGTAATGATCATACATTGGTGACCGAAGCAGATGGCCGGCGATGGGTGACCAGAGAACCAGCAATTATCTTTTTTCATAAACACTATTGGTTTAATATTATAGCCATGATACGTGATAACGGCGTTTCTTATTATTGTAATTTGGCTTCACCAGCCACGTTAGATAAGGAAGCTTTGAAATATATAGATTATGATTTAGATGTCAAAGTTTTCCCAGATGGTGAGAAACGGTTATTGGATGTAGATGAATATGCAGAACACGGGAAAAAATGGGAATATTCTGACGATATCGATAAGATATTGAAGTATAACGTCCGAACACTTGTGGACTGGATAGATAACGGGAAAGGGCCATTTTCTAAAGAATATATAGATATCTGGTACAATCGTTACCTCGAACTAGCGGAACGTGAAAATAATAAATAAAAAGGATAATTCTGAATTTTAAGTAGAATTATCCTTTTTATTTACTATTTTAGTGAGGTATTTTCTAATAAATTGAGCAGTATGGTAATATATAGATAGTTTAGCAACGGAATAAAAGGAAAACTAGACGAAATAATATAATTAATGAATGGATGAAAAAATGGCTACTAAAGCGAATATAAAAGATGTTGCAAGTAAGGCAGATGTTTCAATCGCAACTGTATCACGTTTTTTGAATGGTAAAACAGAGCGTATGTCTAAAGAGACAGCATTGAAAGTCCAAAATGTGATTAAAGAATTAAACTATGTCCCTAATGACGCGGCTAGACAGATGATTACAAAAAAAAGTCGAATGATTGCTACAATTGTTTCAGATGTGGATGATTATTTTGCCACAGAAATGTTTAAAGGTATTAGCTCAATTTTAGATGCACAAGGTTATACAGCGGTTTTATTTGATTCCGATTCTAATAAATATAAAGAACAAGGTATCCTTAAAATTATTGGCGAAAAATCGTTTGATGGACTAATCATGCAACCAATACTTAGAAAAGAAGCCGATTTAAGGGATGCGGTTAGACGAGACATGCCCATTGTTATTGTTGATCGTGAACTTTCTGATTCTAGTTTAGCTAATGTTGTTACAAATAACTTTGATATTAGCCAACAAGTAACAAGATATTATCTAAATCAAGGATTTGATCAAGTCATTATCATTACTGGTGAAGTGACAGGTATTTCAACTCGGGAAGAGCGGTATAACGGAATTAATTCGGTCAGTCCAGACACTAAGGTGATTGAGGTTATAGATGGTGATACAAAATTAAATCAAACATATGCTGAACTGAAAAATAGATTAATACGTGATGATAAAAGAACGCTTGTATTTGCGTTGAAGGAACGTTGGTTGCTTTACTTACTACCTAAAATTATCGCTGATGGATTCATGGTCAATCAACGGGTAGCGGTAACGGGATTTTCAGATACTGAAGTCATAAAAGCGATTAATTCAGGAACTTCGTTGATTAATCAAAATCCTTTTTTACTAGGTGCTAGTGCAGCAGAATTATTGTTGAATGAATTAAATGGTGAAACAAATACGAAAAATAAAAAAATAATTATACCTGCTGAATTTAAGTAGATACTAATATGGAAAAGACTTGCTCAAGGGTAAGTCTTTTTTTATTGTCCTTAAAATGTAATTTAAAGTTAAAAAAATAAACAGGCTAGATACCTTACTGGAGTAAACGTTTACCTTGTTTAGAAATATATATTTATATTTAAGACTTGCAATTATGGAATACTGCATATATACTATCCATGTAAACGTTTACCTAACTTGTTAATAGATAATGAATTGGAGGCGCTAAAAATGGATAAAAGAACTTTTTTAGATGTTGATAAATTTGCGTTGGGCTTTGCCTCTACAACTGTAGAGGCTAAGTTTGAGGATGAAAACATGGTGAAAACGGCTAAGAATTACCTTGCAGCCTATTTGACGGCATATTACTTAGCAGAAAATTTTAACGAGATAGAACGAGAAAATTTTGATAATAAAAATGCAGAAAAATTCGAGGACATGAATTTTGAGACATTAATGAATAGGGTAAAGAAACTCAATAAATATTAATATTGGAGGAAAAATGATGACAGTTATTTTAAATACATGGATTTTTGAGAATGATGTAGAAAATGGAATTAAACAGGATGAATTGGTTGATCGCGTTTCAAAATTAAGTGTTGACGGTATCGAAGTTAGACGTGAATATTTTAAAGATTTAGATAGTGAATTACCCAAAGTTGCAAAAAAAGCAAAACAATACGGATTAATTGTTAATTATAGTGTTCCTGATCAAGTTTTTTTAGACAATGGCACGTTAAACCCTAAATTAGTTACTTATTTTCAAGAAGGTTTAATTATGGGAATCAAAAAAATTAAATTTAATATTGGA
The DNA here is from genome assembly GCF_056782095.1 of Dellaglioa sp. CoH-56-MRSF-13. The sequence goes on from NZ_JBXAYC010000003.1 coordinate 152,573, forward strand.
AATTTTGCGGCATTTACTGGAGATTTAAAGCAGGCTTTTAGTGAATTTCCTTTAGACAAAATAACAATGAATGTTGAAAATGATCAAACTGCATTAAGTGGCAGTGTTAAGGCATTAACGACATTTTTAGAAAGTGCTAAACGACAAAATGTGCCTGTTGGTTATGTTTATGATCTTGGTAATTGGGCTTTTACGAAACAAGATGCTATTCAGAGTGCAGATGAGCTTTCACAATACACGGACTATATCCATTTGAAAAACGTTATTAATAATGCTGGAAACTTAATGACGTCGAAAAATTTAGATGAAGGAATGTTTGATTGGCGAGCTATTTTAGCCCATCTACCAAAAAAAGTGGCTTTCGCTCTTGAATATCCGATGGATAACAAAGCGTTAATTCAATCCCAGATAGTGTTATTAAAAAAAGAAATTGAGGACTAGCTTATGGCAACCCTAATACCGATTTTATTATTAATCACTTTTGTAGGATTTATTATTTATATTTTAAAGGGTGGAAACATCATGGTCGGGTTCTTCGTAATGGCTATTTTATGGTCTATCATTGGACAAATTCCATTCGATAAGGCAGTTCAAAAAGTATTTGCTGAACCAGCATTGAATTATGGACCGACAATTATCTATATTGCATTTGGATCATGGTTCGGAAGGGTTCTTGTTGATAGTGGGATTGCGCCTGCAATTTCAGAAGCAACAAAAAAAGTTGGGAAAAAACGACCATTAATAGCAGCTATTTTAATTGTTTTGGTAACAGCGTTTATTTTTGTAAGCGCATACGGAGTGGGATCTGTGATTGCGATAGGGGTTATCTTATTACCAATCATGTTATCCCTAGGTATTCCAAGAGACATCGCACTTACTGCATTTGTCATGTCAATTGGGGCACCAATGTACATTAATGTTGTTTTATTCAATCAAATTAAAGCATTTTTTCCAAATGCCGTATACGGCGGACAATACTTAATCTTCGGTTGGACAGCAATGACAGTTCAATTAATCGCGGTAATTATTTTCTTAGTTTTACATCGCAAGAAATTTACTCAAGAAAATGTTGATTCAAATCTAAAAATTATTGGTGAGACACAACAAAATTCTGAAAGTCGCCCCATACCAAAAATTGCATTTGTTGCACCAATTATTCCGGTCGTTATGAATATGATTTTCGGCTGGGATGCTATTCCAGGATTAACTTTAGCAACATTGTTTGCGATAGCTGTTACTGGAAATATGAAAGGATATAAAAATTTCGTCGACTTCTTGAATAGTACGATTCAAAAAGCGATTGGTGATATCGCAGGATTGATTATGTTTTTAATGGCGTTAGTGATGTTTGCTGGTGCTGCTCAGTTGAACGCTGTTAGGTTTCAACATGTATTTAGTCTGATATTACCGCATGACCATTTAATCCTTGCTATTGTATTTGGAGTATTAGCACCGCTCGCGTTATTCAGAGGTCCGTTACATGTTTGGGGTGCTGGAGCTGCAACTGCAGCGGTTCTTTCGGGAACCGGGTTGTTCAATGATGCCTTCTTATTACCACTTCTCTATGTGCCTGCGCTTCTTGCTGTTTCAACAGGAATCACGCAATCATGGAATGTTTGGGGCCTTGATTATATGAAAGTTCAATCAAAAGATTTATTAAAAAGAGGTGTTCCAATCATGTGGTTTGTTTCAATTATTAATGAAGTTTTAGTTTATTACTTTTTCGGTTAAAATTAAGAGACATGAAGGGAAGAAAATATAATGAGTGAAGTTATAACAATTGGCGAACCAATCATTACATTTGCCTCAAAAGATATGGATCAAAGCTTATCAGAATCAGTTAATTATGTGAAAATATTAGGTGGCGCAGAATTAAACGTAGCGATCGGAGTTAAACGCTTAGGGCATGATGTTGAATATGTTTCTCGAGTTGGAACAGAACCTTTTGGCCAATACGCGAAGAGTATTATTTCAGGACATGGTGTGGGTATCGATTATATTAGCGAAAGTGAAAATCATTGGACGGGGCATCAATTGAAACAACTCGTATCAACGGGTGACCCAGAGACTTTTAATTACCGTAAAGGGTCAGCTGCAGCTCATTTAACAAGTGATCGAATTGATGCAATAAATTTAGATGATGTTAAAATAGCGCATATGTCTGGTATTTTCCCAGCTATTTCAGATGTGGCCGAAAAAACATTTAGAACGTTATTAACACGCCTTGTGGATAACCAAAAATTCATTACATTTGACCCTAATTTACGACCAACATTGTGGAAAAGTAAAGATTATATGGTTGCGACCGTTAATGAACTGGCAGGTTATGCAGATGTTGTTTTACCAGGTGTTGAAGAAGGAAAAATTCTGATGGGCAGTGATAATCCAGAAGAAATTGCCGACTTTTATTTAAAAGGCAAACGGACAAAAACGGTAATTGTTAAAATAGGTGCAAGTGGTGCATTTATCAAAAATTCAGATGGTAGTATGAAAACGATTAAAGGCTTCAAAGTGGATAAAGTTGTGGATACTGTTGGTGCAGGCGATGGATTTGCATTAGGCGTTATTACAGCATTATTGGAAAACAAATCTATGGAGTCAGCCGTTTTACGAGGAAATGCAGTTGGTGCGCTTCAAGTTCAGACACCAGGTGATAATGATGGCTACCCAACACCTAAAGAACTACAGGATTTTTATAAAAAGGAAGGCGTACAGGAATAATGAAATTACAAGTCGCTATTGATCGCGTTACGTTAGAAGACCTTATGGAGAGCGTCAGCTACTTAGATGGTGTTGTCAATGTCATCGAAGTTGGGACCTCTTTGATTAAAGATTATGGGATAAATGCGTTAAAATCTGTTACGGAAAAAGTTAATCAATCAGAAGTATTATTTGATTTAAAGACAATTGATGAGGGTGTTTATGAATTTGAAAAGGGATTCTCTGCTAACGCGGATACGTTAACGGTTATGGCAAGTTCGTCAATTGATACGATTGAACAAGTTTATGAATTAACGGTTAATCAGAAAAAAAACATTCTGATAGATTTATTGGAAGTAGATGAGACGAAAATTGAAAAATTACAAAAATTTGATGAAGCCATTTTTGGATTACATTACTCACATGATAAGAAAGATCAAGATTTTGATGCCGTAAAAGCGGTGGCTGAATTCCATGCTAAATTTCCAAATATAAAAAAAATCGCGGTTGCCGGTGGTATTGATATTGAACAGGCAAAAAGATTGGCTGTTCAAGGTATCGTGGAAAGAATCATTGTTGGTGGTAAAATAATGAATAATGAGAAACCATTAGATATGGCAAAAAAATTTATGGAGGTTATTAAATGAGTTTACTTGATGAAATAATGGATGAAATTAACGCGGTCATTGCTAAAGTTAGTGATGACCAATTAAATGGTGCTGAGAAGTTAATTACGAAAGATAAAAGAATTTTTATCTTAGGTGCTGGGCGATCTGGGTTAATGGCAAAAGGATTCGCAATGAGATTAATGCATATCGGTTATACGGTCTTTGTAATTGGTGAGACAATTACACCGTCAATTGCAGAAGGGGATGTGCTAGTTTCTGTTTCTGGCTCTGGGACAACTAAGAGTGTACTTGAACCAACTGAAAGTGCTAAGAAAATTGGCGTTAAAGTAGTCGGGCTTACAAGTAACGGCGAGTCTCCTTTAGCGAAAGTATCTAACTCAGTTGTCGTTGTGCCTGGTGCAACAAAAGCTGATAATAGTGTAAAGTCAATCCAATTATTGAGTACGCTATTTGATCAAAGTGTGCATATTGCTCTGGATGCATTAGTGCTGAAGGTAAGTCGTAGAGACAACGTATCAAATGATCAGGCGAAGGCGAGCCATAGTAATTTAGAATAAAAAATAGCAACTATCATTTTTAAAATGGTAGTTGCTATTTTTTAGGATAACTATAGTTACAACAATGGTTGATTAATAACCGGCTGTTGTTGACTTAATTAACTCAGGTGTTCTATTAAATAACATGTAGGCGTAACCGTTAATGATTTGCATCCCTTCAGTTTCTCGTGAAGAATTGATACGGGTATACGAAACATCATTTGTTGTTAAGGCACTGTTATGATTATTATCAACTGTTAATTTCGAAGCGTTAACAGCGACAAAAGCGTCATCTGTTACGAGGTAAACTTTATTTGTTTTTGAACTATAAGCAATTGATTGTGGAGAGTCACCCACCCGGTTGGCTAATTGTCCAACGACTTTTACGGTGACTTTATTGTCGGCATCTATAGATCCCTTCCAAATTCGAATATACTTACCGGCTGAACCAGATCCGCTACCAATCATTGTGTATGAATAGAAGTTATTGTTATCTGCAAAAGTTAAATTATTACTTTGCATAAAATTACCATAACCATCGTTCCATTGCATATTAGTATAGTTATCAGGTGCTAGCGTTGACGAATTGATATGTTGAATAGTTACTGTGTCGGATTCAGTAAGTGATTTTGAGCTTGTATCACGATACATGTAGAGACCTTTATTTGAACCATTTGTTTTATAATCTAAAGATTGACCATGGCCTATTATGAATTCAGGACCGACTTTAATGATAGATTCATATTTTTTGTATGCATTATATTTAGAAACATAGAAATTATATTTACCTTTATAAGTTGAAGCAGGGTAGTTTGCTTTGTAGTAGCTAAGAGATTGCGATTGACGGAGGTAGTAAAAAGCCTGCCATAATTCTCCAAATCCCTTACTATTATTTAGATTTAATGCGTTCATCTTATCAGTATCAAAACGGACAATCTTACCAGTTCCTTTTTTCGAATCAGTTGAGATTGATGCATAAAGGTAGTGACCATTGATAACAAATCCTTGTATATTACCCCAATCACCACTTGATTTATATGAAGCAGTTAAGAAATAATTTGTTTTAAATTGTTTTGAACCAGTTGCATTATAAGTACTACCTGATTTTGTTGTTGCATCAACTGAAGAATAATTAGGCTTTTTTTGATAGAAATTAGTAGCCGCAGTATTTGCTAATTTATTGCCTGTATCTAGGCTACCATCATGCATATCAACAAGAACATCTGTAGCAGGTGTCCAGGCTGCTAAATAGCCACTATAAATCCAACCGAGATCGTTTTTCCCAGTTTTAACATATGAAAATTTAGCGCCATCTTGTGTTCGTGTTTCTGTTTTGGTGATATATAAATCAGTATCGAAGTAATTTTTTGAATAATGTGTTGTTTTATTTCCATAAATAGTGTTTAGTGGTGCGTTATGAATGTTAGAGATGTCAGACGTGATACGATATTTAGTTTTTGATGAAGAAGTTTTGATATCTTTAACGGTTTCGTAATTCGTTAATGCTTTAGTATTCACATAACCATACAAAGTTCCGTCACTATATGTTAGTTTTGAGTAGCTTACATTTGATGCCGTTGTAATTTTTTTGGAAATGTAGAAAGTGGTTGAGTGATAACTAGTACCATAGTGCATAAATGTAGAAGCACCGTGTAATGCTCTTGGATAACTGTAAACATTATAAGCATTTGTTTTAATTCTAACAGGTGTATGGTTACTATCTGATTTATCTGTTTTGGGAGATGCATAAACGGTTGTGGCTTTGGTATTTATATAGCCATACGCTTTTCCAGCACCATTAACTAGCCAAGAATATGATTTTCCATCTGATAATTTAATCGTTTTTGTGATGTAAAAAGTTGTTGAATGATAACTTGAACCATAGTGCATGAACTTTGATTTTGAATTTAAAGTTCGAGGGTAAGCATAAACATTATAAGCTTTCGTTTTAATTCTAACAGGCGCATGTGCAATGTATTTTGAAGATGATAGTTTAACTTTTGCTGAGACAGAGCTAGATGTACTGTGACTGGCTATCCCTAAGCCAAGTGCTGTAAACAGTAATGTGATCCCAATGAATTTACTGATTTTCATAATTTAGAACTCCCCTATAAAATATATTTTGTGCCTTCTAATTATACATGAATATGACTGATAGGCCAATTCATTATTTGAATGGAACGGGGTTATTAATACTGATCAAAAAGTTATGGAACAGTTAAATACCATGGAATGTAATATAAAAAAAATATATTATTATAAATAGGAATGATATAATTATTAGATATTTGGACAAAAGAATTGTTAAGGAGAATACAATTAATAATGACAAAAAATAATGGATTACTCTCAGTTGTTATTTTGGGATACAATGTTGAAGAGTTCATTGAAGAAAGTATTGAATCAGTTCTTAACCAAAGTTATGAACAATTAGAAATTATTTTAGTTGATGATGGATCAGTTGATGGGACTGCCGAAATTATGGATCGGTATGTATCACTTTTTGACAATATTAAAGCAATTCACAAAGAAAATGCTGGACCTAGTGCTGCTAGAAATGCAGGAATTGAAGCCGCTACCGGAGAATATATTGCCTTCGTAGATGGGGATGATTTATTACCAGTTGACGCATACAGTCTTTTGATGGGGTCGGTAAAGATGACTGATTCAGACTTGGCAACTGGTGCAGTTAAACGATTTAATTCTAAACGTAGTTCACGTTCTTACATTCATAAATTTGCTATTAAAGATACTGTTTATGAAACATCAATTGCAGAACACCCAGAATTAGTTTATGACACAACTTCATGGAATAAAGTTTATCGATTAAATTTGTTTATCGACAATAATTTGCGCTACCCTGTGGGAATGTTATATGAAGATATTCCTGTGATGATGGCAGCTCATTTATTGGCTAACCATATTGATATTATTACTGATATTGTATACGAATGGCGTTGGCGTGAAGGTGATAGCAAATCTATCACTCAAAGTCGAGGTAATGATATTCAACATTATAAAGACCGATTGGAAATGCTAGAGTTAACGCGTTCATACATGAAAAAATATGGGGCAACTCAAAATGTTATGGATGCATTTGATCTGAAATTATTAACAACTGATATTCCGCTATCAATGCAAGATATTCGAGAATCGGAAGAAGATTACATATTAGAATTTCAAAAAATTACAGTCCTACTTATTAGAACGATTAATCCAGAATTATTTAAGCAATTATCAATTAAAAATCAAATTCAATATGCTGCTGTGTTACAGGGGAATATTAAAGACTTAAAAAAATATAGTTATCGTCGTAGAAATATTGGAAAAATTGTTGAAAAAAATAATCGCTATCAATATGAAGATCCGGCTATCTCTTTAGATGTTGCTAAAGCGGTTGATGTGGGACAATCACAAAAATTCGAACAACGAATCTTAAATGTTTTTTCTGATGAAATGACAAGTGAGATAGTTATTAAGGGTTGGTTGCAACTCAATCAATTGAAAGTTACAAAAAAATTAGACGAAAAATTTACGGTTAATTTGATTAACATTATAAATGGGAAAGAAATGCCAATTACGTTTGAACGAGAAACCGTCAAGCGTCGTCGTCATTTATTTAAGCACCGTAACTATCGTTATTTTAGAATGTCATTTGATCAACAAGAGGCATACAAAATATTAGGAAACGGCATTTGGAAAATACAAGTTAATTATCAAGTTAAAAATATTAATGTGACGGAATTTTTAGCTAATCCTAAGCGTAAATTTATAAGTAATATTTTTTCTGGTAATGATTATCAAATTAAAACTGATTTTAGTTTTGACTGGGCATTAGCTTTTAATGCGATGACTTTGACAGCAAATGAAATAAAGACGGAAAAAAATGTTCAAGCTAATCTAATTCAAGATATTAGTGTGAATGATAGTAAATTAGTGGTCTCTACATGGTTAAATAATCCTGAAAGTACGAAGTTAATTGTTACTGAAAATAGTGATGATGAAATTGCGCCTCAAATTAGTGGACAAAAAATAAATGTTAGTGAACATCAAGTGAAATTTGAATTCTCAATAACTGAAGTAGCCGAGTTAAGTTCTGTAACACAAAAAAGACTCCAGTTAATTGATGAAAAAGAATTGAAATTAAGCTATGAGTTTGAACATGTTGATAAACCGCAAGAATATGAAATAGCACAATATAGTTTACTCGTTCAAAAGAATATGAAGGAAATGATTGGACTAAATATCGCACCACATTTTTCAAAACTAATGGATGTCCAGTGGTTAGATAATAGTCGGCTACGATTAATCGCTGAAAATACATTGTTTCAAAGTTCAGCAGAAAAAATTGTTTTACGTGTAATCGATCAAGAGGAACAATATAAATATCAATTTAATGACGTTACTGTCGATGATAACGGTCAAATAATCGTTAATTTGAATTTAATTAATGAACAACAAGACAGTTTCATTAAGGCAGCAAAATATAATCTTTATCTTGATTTTTATAGTGCTGACCAAGTTGTTCGTTCGCAAATTACAACTGAACCAGAACGTGTAGAAACGCTAGAAAGTCGTACAAATCATTTAGCAAGAACATCATTATACGAAACAAAAAACAATTTTTTGGTTTTAAACCAAAAATTATCGTGGGATAAGCAGGACGCAACCAAACGAAAACGGGCAATTAACTTCTCACTATATTACCCGCTACAACGTTTATTACCTTTAAAGAAGAAAACGATTGTCTTTGATAGTTATTGGGGCGCTTATTTCAATGGTAATGAAAAAGCCATTTATGATTATGTCCAAGAAAACATGCCAGATTATGAATGTGTCTGGTTATTCAAGGATCCGAATACAACAATAACCGGCAATGGTAAACGAGTTCGCTACTTCAGTAAAAAGTATTGGTATTACATGGCGCGAGCTAAGTATTTTATTGAAAATACTAACCTCCCTAACCAATATGCAAAACGAAAAGGACAAGTTGAAGTTCAATCGTTACATGGAACCTTCATGAAAACGATGGGATTTGATGAACCTTATTTCAAAGATGGTTCAAAAGGACGTCAGAATAATTTCATGAAACGAATTAAGCGTTGGGATTATCTTGTTTCACCTTCGCCATATATGGATGAAACAGCTAGTCACGCATTTAATTTTGAAAAAGAGGTTGTTCACTCTGGCTTCCCAAGAAATGATGTACTTTATAAAAAGAATAATGAAACTGATATCCTTAAAATTAAAGAATCTATTGGCATGCCATTGGATAAAAAGGTCGTATTATATGCACCAACCTACCGAAATAAAGACGGATTTGATTTTGAGTTAGATATTAAACAAATGCAAGCTAAATTGAGTGACGAATATGTGTTATTGGTAAGGCTACATTATTTCGTTGCCAATAAAATTGATCTAACTGAATTTGAAGGATTTACTTTTGATGTGTCTAATTATCCAACAGTTGAAGATTTATATTTAATTGCGGATACGTTAATTACTGATTATAGTTCAGTAATGTTTGATTACGCACATCTTAAACGACCAATGATTTTCTTTGCATATGATTTAAAAGATTATACAGAAGATACACGAGGTGTTTATCTCGATTATAATGGTACGGTTCCAGGACCAATTGTGGATACAACGGCAAAAATAATTGACGAATTAAGCGATTTTAATCATCTACAGACAACCTACGCGCAACAATTGATTGAATTTTATGATAAATTTTGTACGTATGGTCGTCAAGGGGATGCTTCAAAGCAAGTTTTTGAAGCAATGATTAGCGATCACTTATTACCACAAGAACCAAGCGTTCAAGTAATTAGAAATAAAATTAAAAAGATCGTTAAGTTTAATAAATGGTATCCAAAAGCATTTGGTATTATCGGTAAAATGTCAAAGAAAGATATTATTATATTTGAAAGTTTCTTTGGTCGTAAATATAGTGATAATCCAAAAGCTATCTATGAATACATGAAAGACCGTTACCCTAAATATAAGATGTACTGGAATGTGAACCAGGATTATGTTGCTTATTTTAAAGAAAATCATATTCCCTATGTGACACGATTCTCATTTAAAGGTATTTTCAAACAAGCTCGAGCAAAATATTGGTTTACGAATGTTCGTCGACCATTATGGTGGGTTAAACCTGAAGGTACAACAATTGTTCAGACATGGCATGGTACGCCATTAAAAACGATTGGTGTTGACGTAAATACAGGGTCAATGCCTGGCGTTGATGCTGCTAAATATCATAGCCAAGTTACAAAAGATTCTGATCGTTGGGATTATTCTGTTACGCCAAATGAATATTCGTCAGATATTTTCAGACGTGCATTCCGTTTGAACCGTAACCAAATGATTAATTCTGGCTATCCTAGAAATGATATTTTAACGAATTATACACAGACAGATATCAATCGTATTAAAGCAAGTTTAGAAATTAATCCAAACAAAAAAGTTATTCTATATGCACCTACTTGGAGAGATAATGAATACGTTAAAGCTGATTATTTCACGGCTAAGTTACATCTTGATTTAGATAAGATGAAAGCAGAACTTGGCGATGATATTATCGTTCTTGTTAGAACGCATTATTTAATTGCTAACTCATTAGATTTAACTGATTATGAAGGCTTTGCGCTGAACGTTGCTGATTATGAAGATATTAATGATTTATATCTTATTAGTGATCTGTTGATTACAGATTATTCATCTGTTTTCTTTGATTTTGCAGCGTTAAAACGTCCTATTATTTTCTTTGCATATGATTTAGATGAGTATGCAAATGATATTCGTGGTTTTTACTTTGACTACGAAAAAGAAGTACCAGGACCAATCGTTAAGGATACAGATGCTGTCATTACTGAGATTAAACGAGCATTTGCAACGGATGAACGCCATCACAATTATGATCAATTTGTAGCGACTTATAATGCTTGGGATGATGGACATGCAACTGAACGGTTAGTTGATTTTGTCATGAATGGACGCGTTTATGAAGCTCAAGAAACAGTAGTTGAAGAAACGACCGTCCATGTTCAAGATGGTGCTGAAGTTTGGTCAAAGGTTTATGGATCTAAAAATTATAAATTTGTAAAAAATATTGATGCCAGAGTTACAAATGAAGGTATCGTGAATAAAACGGGTTATTTAATTGATCCTATTCAAAAAAATAAAGTCGGTTCGACATTACTGTTTATCACGATGAGTGATGGGACAACCGGTTGGATTGATAAAAGTGAAGTAATCAATTAAGCAGTTTAAAGACGCCATTTGGCGTCTTTTTTTTGAATTAATTTATCGTTCAATAATGAGGATAAGTGAAACGCTATAATTGTTAGACAGGTTACGGTATAATGAAATTACTATACATAAATTAAAGGAGAACCATATCGATGCTTGATAGATTAAAAAAGTCTAAATTGATGTTTTGGTCACTTGAATTATTAATCGTTGCCTCGTTAATTTGGATGTGTACAAAAATAAGTTTTATTTTTAGTCCAATAGGAACGTTTATTTCCACATTATTTATTCCGATTATTATATCTGGGTTTTTATTTTATTTATTTAATCCGGTCGTTAAATTTTTAATGAAAATAAAAATCAAAAAATTCAAATTTTCTCGAACGTTGTCAGTTGCCATTCTATTTGTATTCCTAGCAATTCTTTTAGTTGCCTTAATAGGGTACCTGATTCCGAGAGTAGTCAGTCAGCTAAGTCAATTGGTGGTTAACCTACCAGATTATGCAAATGCAGTTAGTGAGTCGTCAAAAGATACGTTTAATCATTTAAATAAATATGCTTGGTTTAAAGAAATTGATTTTACTAGCTATTTAAACCAGTTTGAAAATTCTATTGGGACCTACTTCAAATCAATTGCAACCAATTTGACGAACTCGATAGGATCAATGATTGGGGTTGTAACGAGTGTGACAGTTGTTGCACTGACAGTACCTGTGATGTTGTTCTATATGTTAAAAGATGGTCAAAAACTAGTCCCAACGCTTAAAAAACTTGTTCCAGAAAAACATGGGGATGAGCTCGTTGAGTTACTTGACCGCATGGGTGATACAATTTCAGCGTACATTGGTGGACAAGCTATTGAATGTATTTTCGTTGGGGTATTTACCGCTATTGGTTATTCAATTATTGGTATGCCGTATATTTTGTTACTAGGAGTTGTGGCTGGCCTTGCTAATATTATTCCTTATATTGGACCCTATATTGGTATTTTCCCAGCACTGATTATTGCGGTAACACAGTCTACTCAAATGGTTATTTTTGTCGTGATTGTTGTGTTAATTGTCCAACAAATTGATGGTAATTTTGTCTATCCTAATGTTATAGGCAAATCATTAAATATACATCCATTGACGATTATTGTATTATTACTAGTAGCTGGTAACATTGCTGGGCTTCTAGGAATGATTTTAGGAATTCCCTTATATGCTGTTGTAAAAGTTGTTATTAAATACTTTTACGATATTAGACAATTGCAGGAAAAATAAGACAGTCATAACAGTTTATGATAAAATAAATTATTATTGATAACGACGGAGGAGCAAAAACATGAAAAAAATAATTACTTATGGAACATTCGATTTATTACACAAGGGTCATGTACGTATTTTACAACGCGCTAAAGCAATGGGCGACCATTTAACAGTTTGTATTTCAACAGATGAATTTAACGCAATTAAAGGGAAAAAGGCTTACACATCATATGAAGATCGTAAGTTCATTTTAGAAGCAATTAAGTACGTAGATGAAGTGATTCCAGAAACTGAATGGGACCAAAAAATTAGTGACGTCGTCGATAATCAGATTGATACATTTGTGATGGGTGATGATTGGGCAGGTAAGTTTGACTTTTTAAGCGATTACTGTGAAGTTATTTACTTACCAAGAACAGATGGTATTTCAACAACAAAAATTAAAAAAGATTTAGGGATGAACTTGTAAAATATTTTATTATTTTATCTTTTGTAGTAAGGAGAACAAAATAATGAATGAAATTAAAAAAATAGTCCAAAAAGTGGTTAAGCGGATTGGTCGCCAAATTTTAATAACGTTAAATGATTTTACAATTAAATTTTCAATTAAAAAACACCAAGTTGTCTTTGAAAGCTTTAATGGGCGCGATGTTAACGATAACCCGATGGCCATTTACAAGCAGACTAGACGAGATCTTGGTGAAGAAAATGCGAAGCTTTTATATTTTAGCGTTAAACCAAGCATGTACACTAAATTAAAAGAACAATATCCGGAAATTAATTTAATTAAACGCTTTGGATTTTCTTGGACTATCAAAATGGCGAGGGCTGAATTTTGGGTCTTTAATTCAAGATTACCTATTTGGTGGAAAAAGAATCCGAAGACTACATATATACAAACATGGCACGGGACACCGTTGAAACATTTAGGAATGGATATTGAAAATGTTTCAATGCCAGGTACAACGACAGCGTTATACCATGCTAATTTTAAAGTGGAAACAGCACGTTGGGATTATTTAATAGCGCCTAATCATTATTCAAAGCAAATTTTTGAAAGTGCATTTGCTTTTAAAAATAAATCCTTGGATATTGGATACCCAAGGAATGACATTTTATATGCGGATAATAATGAAAAAGATATTAGAGCTTTAAAGAAAACGTATCTTGGTAATGAAGATGCTAAAGTGGTTCTTTATGCGCCAACATGGCGTGATGATAGCTTTTATACTCAGGGTGTTTATAAATTCGAAATGGCTTTTTCATTCGAATCATTCTTTCAACATGTATCAGACGATACTATTTTAATTATGCGGCCTCATTATTTAGTTAAGAATAGTATTAATATCGAAGGATTTGAAGATCGTGTTAAAATAATGGCAGATGAAAATATTACTGAATTATATTTAATGAGTGATATGATGATTACGGATTATTCGTCAGTGATGTTTGATTTTGCTAATTTGAATCGACCAATGATGTTTTATTGTTATGATTTAGAACATTATCGGGATGAACTACGCGGCTTTTATATCAACTTTGAGATGGAAGCGCCAGGACCAATCGTAGAAAAAGAACCAGATTTCTATAAACAATTGGATGTCTATACGCAAAATGGTGATTATCCTGGTTACGAAAAACAATTTAAAGATTTTCAAAATAAATTTATTGAATGGGATAATGGAAAAGCTTCTCAAAAAGTTTCTGACATTATCTTAGGTAAGTAAGCATATTCTCCTTTTGGGAGGATATGCTTTTTATTTTTTAAAATATAAATACTGATAACATCGGATAAGATGTTAATTTTTAGTGATTAATGGTAGAATTGTATAAGCGTAAGTGTATACATGTTATTATTGAGAATTAAAATAACTGAATGATTAATGGTGATAAAATGGAAGATTATAAAATTCGATTAGAGTATGTTACAAAAGGTATAACAAGTAAAAAAAATCGAAAAATTGATAAAGATTCGAAAGATATTTATTGGGCTTTAAGGGGCATCTCGTTTGATATTTATCGTGGTGAATTTTTTGGTATTATTGGCATGGGTGGCTCAGGGAAAGCAACGTTATCTGACATTCTAGCCGGTAAAGCCAAACAAACAACGGGTTTTCTAACGATGGCCGGTCACACGACGATTGTATCATATGAGACACAATTAAAACGCGATAAAACGGCTGTGCAAAATATTCAAGAAGCAATTACTGATTCTAAGATTGATTACAAAAATAGTGATCAAACTTTGAATAATGTTTTAAATTTTGCTGACTTAGGGGTATTAAAAGAAAGTAAAATTGAAGATTACTCTCCCGATATGCGTGCGCGAGTTGAGTTAGCAATGGCCTTCTTCATTGAACCTGATATTATTATTTTAGATGGTATTCTATCAGCATTAGATGATATTTTTTATCAAAAAACGGTTGATAAAATTAAAAGCCTACAAACAGAGGGCAAAACTTTTGTACTTGCTAGTCAAGATTTACAACAAATGGAGTTCTTAACAGACAGAATTGCCTGGATTCAAAACGGTCAACTGATGGATATCGGTGAGTCTGAAAAAGTCGTTATGAGTTATTTAGATTTTGTTGCTTGGTACGATAGTTTGACTGATGAGAAACGAAGTGAGTACGATAAACAACGTGATTCAGAACGTAAATCATTTAGTGTAGAGACCTTATATACACAATATAAAAAAACGCATTTTGATCCTGATATGCCTCGATCAATTGAGTTGCGTCGTAGAGATGCCTTTTATAACGGACAAGCATTTGACGATACAAAATATTTTTTAAAAAAGAAAAATGGTAAAAAGCACGGTAAACTAGCTTTGATGGTTATTGGTATTTTGATTTTAGCAGTGATAGGAACAGTTTCTGCCAAGTATGTTCAAATGAACAATGACAAGCAAGAATCGAGTTCAATCGCCCAACGTCAGAAGTCTGTAAGTGAATCAAAAAAAATAGCAATTTCAAGCTCAATTAGTAGAGCTGATGTCTCTAAAAAAGTGGTGGCATCTTCTAAATCTAAATCAGCTAAAGCTGCTTCAAGCAAGTCAGCCAAACGGTCTGCTGAAAAAAAGCGGCAGAATGAGTCGCTTGCTAAAGCTAAGGCAGAAAGTGAATCCGTTCTAGCTAGAGAGTCATCTGAAAGGGTGGCTAGTTCTGAGTCAGCAGCAAAAGAAAGTAGTGAAAAGAAGGAAAGTAGTGAAAAGAAAGAAAGTATCAGTAAAATTAGTACGAAGATGTTTGAGGTAGGTAGTGGGGATAGTTTATCAAGTATCGCGACTGCCAATGATACAACCAGTGATCAATTGATGGACATCAATGAATTATCATCAAATCTTTTGCATGTAGGACAAAAAATAAAAGTACCTAAATAAATGTGAGTTAACTCGGAGGAAGTTATGAAATTAAGAACGAAAGTAATTATTGGTATAGTTGCAGTTGTGTGTATCGGTGGTGGGACGATATTAGCTAGTACGAAGGCTGGTCATGACGTCGTTGAGTGGGTTGCTACTCGTGGGTCATCTGACCAACAAAAAAAGGAGTACGCTGAACAACAAAAATTAGCTGAATCGAAATATGGTAAGAGTAAGTCTAGTGAAAAATCAAAACCAAAATCAAAAAAGAAGAAAACTGAAAAGAAAAAATCTGTGTCTAAAAAAAGTAAATCAACGTCGTCTTCGTCGTCAAGTTCTAATATTGATACGGATACGATAACTGTTGTTTATGGTGATTCATTGTCATCTATTGCGTTAAGCCATGATATGACAGTGAAGGAACTAATTGCATTAAATGACATGGAAAATACAACATTAAGACCTGGGCAAACGCTTAAGGTCGTTGCTGGAAGTGGAAAAAGTATAGATACTACATCTTCAGATACAACAGGCACAGATAATACAAGTTCTGATAATACTACTTCAGACAACACAACAAGTTCATACTCTAATGACGATACAACTTCAGATAGTACAAGTACAGCAAGTTCATACTCTAATGCTGATACAAGCTCAGATAGTACAACAAGTTCAGATACTTCTAGTACCGATAACACAACAAGATCATATTCTAGTTCAACATCAGATACAACTAGTTCAACGAGCTCAACTAGTGATGAGACAACTAGCAATTAGCAATCGGATTTCTGCATGTTAATAGGTGTATAATATCCGTAGGTTAAAAAATAAAGACAAATGAATTGGAGCGGATGAGTAAATGAGTTCAGACCCTGGTCACGAACTGCTGTTGCAGCTGTTATTATTAGTCATTTTGACATTAGTGAATGCCTATTTTTCAGCTGCAGAATTAGCAGTAGTTTCAGTAAATCGTAATAAAATTGAGGCAGAGGCGAAAGCTGGAGATAAAGGTGCAATAAGAATTCTTGGTATATTAAATAATTCGACATCATTTTTATCAACTATCCAGATTAGTATTACTTTTGCCGGGTTCTTGTCTTCAGCTTTTGCAGCAACATCTTTGGCTAAATATGTTGAACCATTGTTTGGGAGTGCTGTGTGGGCACATGATGTTGCAGTAGTTATCGTTACGTTGATTTTATCTTATTTTTCATTAGTTTTAGGAGAATTATATCCTAAACAATTGGCACTACAGATGCCAGACAAAATTGCCAGAGCAACGACTGGGCCTATTCAACTTATTGCGATTGTTTTCAAACCATTTAACTGGTTGTTATCAATTTCAATCCGTGCATTAGAAAAAATAACACCAATTAAGTTTAATAAAAATAATATTGAGGTTATTAGTCGACAAGAAATTGTTCATATGATTCAAACTGGTGAAGAGCGTGGTGCTATTGATTCAGATGAATATGAAATGATGGAAGGCGTTATTTCGTTACATACGAAATTCGCTCGTGAAGTTATGGTCGCTAGAACTGATGCTTTTATGATTGATTTACAAAACGATAATGATCGTAATATTGATGCTATTTTAAATCAACCTTATTCTCGTGTACCCGTTTATAGTGATGATAAAGATAACGTCGTTGGCGTTGTTCATATCAAAAATTTGCTTAAAGCTGCTAGAGCAAAAGGGTTCGATAGAATTAGTTTACGTCAAATTATGCAAGAGCCCATGTTTATTCCAGAAACGATGGCTGTTGATGATTTGTTATTCGAAATGAAGAAAACACACACTCAATTAGCTATTTTATTGGATGAATATGGCGGTGTTGTTGGACTTGCCACAATTGAAGATTTAATTGAAGAGATTGTTGGCGATATCGACGATGAGTCAGATAGCCCTGATGATACATTGAGAAAAATTAATGCACATGAATATATCGTACAAGGTCGAATGACACTTGACGATTTTAATGATGAATTTAATTGTGATATCAACGTTAAAGACGTAGACACAATTGCGGGATTCGTCTTAACTGAATTAGGTCGAATTCCCGGTAATAATGAACAACTACAGATTACACTTCACAATGGTATACTTCTCGAAACGGAAAAAATGGACGGTTCTCGATTAGTGGAATTGAAAGTTATGATTCCCGAAACACGGTTAAAAGATACTTTAAAGAGTAAAGAATAAAATATGGGATGATAAGGTCAATAGAACTCTAATAAGTTCCATTGACCTTATCATTTTTTACGTCGAAGTTCATTATCATTTATGATAAACTATGAGTAATATGTTTTAGAGAGGACAAAAAATGAATACAGAAGAATTAGAGACTCAAGTAAAAAAACGCCGAACATTTGCGATTATTTCTCATCCCGATGCTGGTAAAACAACCATTACAGAACAATTACTTTTATTCGGTGGGGTTGTCCGTTCTGCCGGAACAGTTAAGGGTAAAAAATCTGGTACTTTTGCAAAATCTGATTGGATGGAAATTGAAAAGAAACGTGGTATTTCTGTTACTAGTTCAGTTATGCAATTTGATTACGCCGATAAGCGGGTTAATATTTTAGATACACCTGGGCATGAGGATTTCTCGGAAGATACCTACCGAACATTAATGGCCGTAGATTCTGCAGTCATGGTTATTGATTCTGCAAAAGGAATTGAACCACAAACAAAGAAATTATTTAAAATTTGTAAAATGCGTGGCATTCCTATTTTCACATTCATCAATAAGATGGATCGTGATGGACGTGAGCCACTTGATTTAATGGCTGAACTCGAAGAGGTCTTGGGCGTTGAATCATACCCAATGAACTGGCCAATTGGTATGGGTAAAGGCTTAAAGGGATTATACGATATCTACAACCATCGTATTGAACTTTACCAAAAAGAAGATAAAGGCATGGACTACGTTGATTTAAATGACGCCGGTGAGATTGAAGGCGACCATCCTTTAAAAGAAGATAGTATCTATCAAGAAGTGCTAGATGAAATTGAATTATTGGGCGATGCTGGTAATACCTTTGATGAAGCAAAAATCGCAACAGGGGATTTAACGCCGGTTTTCTTTGGATCAGCATTAACTAACTTTGGTGTAAAAACGTTCTTAGATATTTATTTGAACTATGCACCAGCACCACAAGAACATAAAACGATTGAAGAAACAACGATACAACCAACAAATGAACATTTTTCTGGGTTTGTTTTCAAAATTCAAGCAAATATGAATCCTAATCATCGTGATCGAATTGCGTTTATTCGAATTTGTTCAGGTGAATTTGAACGTGGGATGGATGTTAAATTAGCAAGAACTGAAAAGAAAATGCGTTTATCTAATTCAACCCAATTTATGGCAGATTCTCGTGAAGTTTTAGAATCAGCTGTAGCTGGCGATATTATTGGATTATATGATACTGGTAATTTCCAAATTGGCGATACAATCAGTAACATGAAGAAACCAATTACCTTTGAAAAATTACCTCAATTTACGCCTGAATTATTCATGAGCGTTAATGCTAAAAATGTAATGAAACAAAAATCATTCCATAAGGGTATTCAACAGTTGGTTCAAGAAGGTGCTGTTCAATTATATAGAAGTTACAACACGGGTGACTATATTCTGGGTGCCGTTGGTCAACTTCAATTTGAAGTCTTCCAATTCAGAATGTTAAATGAATATAATTCAGAAGTTATCATGACACCAATGGGTTCTAAAACAGCTCGCTGGATTGATCCAGAACAATTGGATGAAAAGATGTCAAGTTCACGTAACTTACTTGTTAAAGATCGACAAGACTTACCGTTGTTCTTGTTTGAAAATGCATTCGCAGAACGCTGGTTTGCTGACAAATATCCAAACGTTACATTAACATCAAAACTATAAACGAAAAGAGGTATACCAATTGGTATACCTCTTTTTTGAGTGCTTATTAATTTAATGAGTAAGGCATTTTGATGTAAGTTTCATCAATAAAACCACCATCTTTTAATTCAAACCAAACATCATTACTTGATGATAACTGACTGATTAAAGTAACTTGTGTATTGTCAGCTAAAACTCGTAATTTTTTACCATAAGGTTTAGTGTAAATAGTTACAGATTTATTAGGAATGTAATCAATTGAAGCAGAGTGATTGATTATTTTTTTAGTAAATTCATTGGTGTCATTGTCGGGTAATAAAGCATATTTGGGTTGAATAATCATTTTTACATTAGAAGTACTTTCTAACCATTGATTGCCACCTATGCTGTACCAAATAGTTCCCAAATTCGTTTCGATTTTTTCAAATACTTGTAAAATAACGCCAGCAGGTAAGAAGGCGGGATAGGAGTTACCCTCGGGTAAGTCATAAGGACGTACGCGTTTTGTAATCTGGATGTATGCGTCAATTTGATCGACGGTTTTCCAATTGATGTTGCGATAATAATAGTAGATGGTTTGTTGTTCATTTGTGAAAGTACCATAACTAGTTTTTGAGGCACGCAATAAATTGAACCCTGGAATATTGACAGGGTCATAAGTGAAAGGGTCATTCAAATGGCCACGTAGTAAAGTGGGTGAGCCGATTAAGTAGCCACCATCAATATCTTGATTATAAATCCAAACGGCAGCGCCATGTTTCTTTTCATAGCTTAAAATAATAGCACCATAGTTGGTTACAAAAGTACTTGTGAATCCCGAAATGCCAACTAGATTATAATCATTGATTGGTTCAAATTGAAGTCTTAAATCGCTACCTATAGTGCCACTGATAATTTGCGGACGAGATAGATTATTATTATTTTGGTCTTTATAGTAAACAATCATTGTGGCATCTGAAACAGATGTTGGTAGAAAAGTTTTTTCTTCAATGACTTCATGTTTCTTTTGTTTTGGTGCCTTATATTTTTTTGTTGATTCAGAATTGAATACAAATTGTATATCGGAAGTGGAAGTAGGTTGGTCATTTTTTGTAAAAACAGACAACATATTCCGGAAGAAATCTCTTAAGGCGATTTTAATCAGCTCCATTCATAATCTAATATCATAATTATAACCTAAAAAGATTAATTATTGGGGAAAAGTGTTTGAAATATCGTTTATTTATTTAAAAGAATGAATAAAATAAAAAAAGATGCAGACTCAGAAAAAATTATCTGAGTCTGCATCTTTAGTTTAGCCTTTACTTTTCAACGTTAGAGTCGGAATCTTTAACATCAGTAGTTGTATCGGCTGATATCTTAATTTCATCTTTTTCAATTTTTGCAGCTAATTTTGTTACATCAGGATTATCAAGGTAGAAGTCAGCTATTTGATCTTCAATCTGTTCCTGGATAACACGTCTTAGTGGACGAGCACCCATTGCGGGATTGTAGCCTAAATCAACTAATTTTTCTTCAACCCGATTTGTAACGTGAAGTTCTAAGTTTTGATTTTTAAGAACTTTATTAACGTCATCAAGCATGATACTTACGATTGAAACTAAGTTTTCTTTACTTAATGAGTTAAATTCAACGATGTCATCAAAACGGTTTAAAAATTCAGGACGGAAGTAATTTGATAGTTTATCAATGATGGCATGGGTTGCACCAGTTGACGTTGCACCAAAGCCAACATTTGCTTCAGCATCAGCACTACCAGCGTTAGATGTCATAATGATAATCGTATCTTTGAAACTTACCACGCGACCTTGTGAATCTGTTAAACGGCCATCTTCAAGAATCTGCAAGAACATATGCATAACATCAGGATGTGCTTTTTCAACTTCATCTAACAAGATTAAACTGTATGGATTACGACGAACTTGTTCAGTTAATTGACCAGCTTCTTCATAACCAACATAGCCAGGAGGGGAACCAATCAATTTAGAAACTGAATGGTTCTCCATGTACTCACTCATATCGAAACGAATCATTGATTCTTTTGTTCCAAATAATTCTTTTGATAATTGTTTAGCAAGTTCTGTTTTACCAATTCCAGTTGGTCCAACAAACAAGAATGATCCGATAGGACGCCCAGATTTATTGAATCCAATCCGGTTACGGCGGATGGCGCGGGCCACTTTATCAATGGCGTCATCTTGGCCAATGACATTAGCTTGAAGGGAAGTGGCTAAATTTTTCAATTGTTGTTGCTCTTTTTCCTTTAGTTCGCCTACAGGAATCCCTGTTTTTTCTTCAATAATTTGTTCCATTTCTTTTTCGGTTACAATTGGTAATTCATCAGAATCAGTATTACTATCTTGTAATTCTTTGAATTTTGCGACTTGATCGCGATAGTAGGCTGCTTTTTCATAATCTTCGTCGGTTAGTGCAGCTTGTTTTTGAGTTTCAGCGTTTTTAATTTTTTCTGCAACTAATTTGGGATCAATAGCTTTAATGGTTAAATTCATTTTTGACCCAGATTCATCAAGTAAATCGATGGCTTTATCTGGTAAAAAACGATCTTGAATGTAACGGTCAGAGAGAGAAGCAGCAGCTTCAATTGCTTCATCACTATAATGAACATGATGGTAAGCTTCGTATTTCTTTTGAATACCTTTTAAAATGACGATTGACTCTTCGACACTAGGTTCATCAACTTGGATAGGCTGTAAACGACGTGCAAGCGCAGCATCTTTTTCGATTTGACGATATTCATTTAGAGTTGTTGCGCCAACGAGTTGTAATTCGCCTCGAGCAAGAGCTGGTTTTAGAACGTTACCGGCATCCATACCACCTTCAGCATTACCAGCGCCTACAATTTCATGAATTTCATCAATGAATAGAATGATAGACTTATCATTTTTAAGTTCCTTCATTAATTGTTGCATTCGTTCTTCGAACTGACCACGAATACCCGTTCCTTGAACTAATGAAACAACATCTAATCGAATAACTTGTTTGTTTAAAAGTTTTTGAGGAACAGCTGAATCAACAATTTTTTGAGCTAATCCTTCAACGACTGCTGTTTTACCAACACCAGCTTCGCCGATTAGAACAGGATTATTTTTTGTCCGACGATTCAAAATTTCAATGATTTGATTAATTTCTTGATCGCGACCAATGACCGGGTCAATATTTCCTGCCCGTGCCTCATCGGTTAAATTAAGACCGAATTGACCAAGGATTGTATCCTTACCATTATTTTTATTAGCGCCACCATTTCTACCAGCTTGGGTAGGAGGTGTCTGCTCTTTTCTTTGTGAACTATTATTTTGACTATTTGGTGCAATCGCATTAAATAAATCATCAAGGTTACCAAAGCTAAATGGATCTTGTTGATTATTACGGATTTGACCATTACTTAAACGCTCTTGTTCATCTTTTAGTAATCGATAACAATTTTGACATAAATCGTATTCTTGATGTTGACCATTTAAGTTAGTTGATAAGTGTATTGTCGCTGGATTGATTTGACAATTTTGACAGATCATATGTGTCACAACCTTTCATATTTCGTTCGTATAGTTTAGTTTATCTAAGATCAAAAACATGTTGACCATCTTTGACCTTCGATGAATAGTATACAAAATATGGAAAAATTCTGCAAGCAATTAGAACTCCTTTTTTACATTTTATGGAGGCTAATCTATAATGAATTTAGTATAGTAGATTTTAGTGAAAAGAGGTTTGAAAATGAGCGAAGATTATAAAGCAAAAATTGATGCATTGATTGCTGGTGAAATAGAGACAATAACAATCAACCCAGATGAATTTATGGCGTTTCAACTTGTTTGGCAAAAAGAAAAATTACGTAAGGCAATCGTTGGTAATGCGCAAAGAGAAGGTCAAATTATTTACAAATATGTTAGTTTGAAAAACTAAAGACTTGTATCATTTTTTAAATAATGGTATTATTTGTCTCTAAAGACTAATGTGTTTAATTTATTAATGAAAACGTGTTCTTTGCTTTTGTTAGTGGGTTATGCATTTTTCTAAAATAAAAAAATATAGAACATCAAGGAGATAATTAATTATGGAAAAGAAAGACTTTCACGTAATCGCAGAAACAGGTATCCACGCGCGTCCAGCTACATTATTGGTACAAGCAGCAAGCAAATTTACTGCTGACGTTGCTTTGGTTTACGGAGAAAAATCAGTAAACTTGAAATCAATCATGGGCGTTATGTCATTAGGCGTTGGTCAAAATGCTGATGTAACAATCACTGCTGATGGCGCTGACGAAACAGATGCAATCGCAGCTATTACAGAAACAATGACGAAAGAAGGACTTGCTGAATAATGTCGAAAATGCTAAAAGGGATTGCTGCTAGTGATGGTATTGCCATTGCTAAAGCATATATGTTAGTTCAACCCGATTTGTCATTCTCGCAAGTAAGCATTGAAGATCCAGAGTCAGAAATCAAACGCCTTGATGCTGCTGTTGCAGCATCAAGTGAAGATTTGAAACTAATCAAACAAAAAGCTGCAGAAAACCTCGGCGCAGAAGAAGCCGAGGTTTTTGAAGCTCATTTGACAATCCTTTCAGATCCTGAACTTATGGGCAACATTGGCGATAAAATCAAAAATGATAAGGTCAACGCTGAAGCAGCATTGAAGGATGTCACAGATATGTTCATTTCAATGTTTGAAGATATGACTGATAATGCTTATATGCAAGAACGTGCAGGCGATATTCGTGATGTTACGAAACGTGTAATGAGTCATTTATTAGGAGTTACAATTCCTAATCCTGCTCTTATCGATCAAGAAGTTGTGGTCGTTGCACATGATTTAACACCATCGGATACAGCCCAATTAAATCGTAAATTTGTTAAAGGATTTATTACTGATGTTGGTGGACGTACTTCTCATTCTGCTATTATGTCTCGTACGCTTGAAATTCCTGCTGTTGTAGGCGCTGGTGATCCAACGACTGCAATCTCAGAAGGTGATATGGTTATTGTTGATGGTATCAATGGTGACGGAATTATCAATCCTACTGCTGAAGAAATTTCAACATATGAAGCAAAAGCAAAAGCTTTTTCTGATCAAAAAGCTGAATGGGAAGAACTAAAAGACGCTAAAACAGTTACTGCTGATGGCGTACATTTTGATTTAGCTGCTAATATCGGTACACCTAAGGATGTTGAGGGTGCAGTAGATAATGGTGCTGAAGCAGTTGGTTTATTCCGTTCAGAATTCTTATACATGGATGCTAGTGAATTACCTTCAGAAGATGATCAATTTAAAGCTTATAAAGCTGCAGTTGAAGGTATGAATGGTAAACAAGTAGTTGTAAGAACAATGGATATTGGAGGCGATAAGGAATTACCTTACTTGCCATTACCAGAGGAAATGAATCCGTTCTTAGGATATCGCGCAATCCGTATTAGTTTGGATCGTCAAGATATTTTCAGAACACAACTTCGTGCTCTACTTAGAGCTTCTCATTATGGACAATTAGCAATTATGTTCCCTATGATTGCAACTGTTGATGAATTTAAATCAGCAAAAGCTATCTATACTGAAGAACGTACTAAGTTAATTGACGCTGGTGTACCAGTAGCAGATAAACTTGAAGTCGGTATGATGATGGAAATTCCTGCTGCTGTTATGAACGGTGATCATTTGGCTAAGTATGCTGATTTCTTTAGTATTGGTACAAATGATTTAATTCAATATTCAATGGCTGCTGATCGAGGTAATGAACAAGTGTCATACCTTTACCAACCTTATAACCCATCAATTTTACGTTTGATTAAAATGGTAATTGATTCGGCTCATAAAGAAGGTAAGTGGGCAGGTATGTGTGGCGAAATGGCCGGCGATCAAATTGCCGTACCTATTTTAGCTGGAATGGGACTTGATGAATTCTCAATGAGTGCTTCGTCAATTCTTAAAACACGTAGTTTAATGAAAAAATTAGATACAACAAAAATGAAGGAATTAGCTGATAAAGCTGTTTCTGACTGTGAAACTAATGAAGAAGTTATTGCATTAGTTGAATCTTACATGAAATAAATTAAACACAAAAAAACTGGTAATTTCGATTATCAGTTTTTTTGTGTTTAATTGGGAATAGATGAGAATAGTCTACTTTTATTGCATAACGGGTGAGAAACCAATATAATTAAAACTATTATATTAGAATAGACAAGGGGACCTTATCGTGAATATTGGAATTTTTACAGATACATATTTTCCACAAGTGAGCGGTGTGGCGACTTCAATAAAAACACTAAGAAACGAGCTCGAAAAAGAGGGACATACCGTCTATATCTTTACGACGACTGACCCACATGTTGATAAGACAGTATATGAACGTAATATTTTTAGATTCTCTAGTATTCCATTTGTTTCTTTTACAGATAGAAGAATTGCTGTTAGAGGCTTATTTCAAGCTTACCAAGTGGCAAAAGAACTAAATTTAGACGTTATTCATACACAGACTGAATTTTCTATGGGCTGGATTGGTAAATTTGTTGCAAGAAATTTAAAAGTTCCTTGTTTACATACCTATCATACAATGTATGAAGATTATTTACATTACATTGCCAATGGTAAGTTATTGAAACCATACCATGTTAAGCAAATGACAAAAACATTTGCATTCCATATGAGCGGGATTATCGCACCAAGTACACGCGTTCAGACGTTGCTACAGAAGTATGGTGTGAAATCAGAAATACGAGTTATCCCTACAGGGGTAGACATTTCTCAATTTGAACAAATTGAAACAGAAGATTATCGTTCTAAATTAGACATTTCTGAAGATCAACCAGTCATGCTTGCGTTAAGTCGATTGGCATTTGAAAAGAATACACAAGAAATTATTGATGGTATGCCAGCGATAATTAAAAAAGTACCGAATGTTTTACTCTTGATTGTAGGGGATGGTCCGGCACGTGAAACCCTTGAAGAGCAAACAGAAAGTTTAAATTTAAAGGACAACGTCAGATTTATTGGTGAAGTTGATAATGATGAGGTATTCCATTTTTATCAGTTAGCAGATTTATTTGTGTCTGCATCAGTAACAGAATCTCAAGGATTGACGTTTATCGAAGCTTTAGCTGCTGGAACACCGGTTATTGCTAAAACGGGTAAATATACTGACGAGTTAATGGAAAAACCAGAAGTTGGTAAAACTTTTTCATCTGAAACTGAAATGGTGACTGATATTATTGATTACTTAAATAGATGTCATGAAGAAGTTGATCCAGAGCCAAGATTAGAAAAGTTAAAAGAAATTTCAGCGGCAACATTTGGATCAAAAGTTGCTGAATTTTACCAAGATGCTCAAATTCATTATGTTGAAATAGAAGAAGAGGATGACGAAATCAGTCATCTATAAACGAATTTATTTTCAAAGGAGTTTCAACCATGCTATTAATTAACATGTTTTCTGCGGCCAATTCGGTTAAAGGACAAGGGGTCGGTAGCGCATATACCGAAATGATGAAGTTGCTCAAAGAACGCTTTCCAACTGAATTCAAAATTAGTGTGAATAAATATAGTCGCTCAGATATTAGTCATTACCATACCATCAATTTTCCTTATTACCTTTCGACTTTTATGCCAGGTAGAGGTAAAAAAATTGGCTATGTCCATTTTTTACCAGAAACACTTGAGGGAAGTGTTAAAATTCCACAACCTTTTAAAGCCATTTTTTATTGGTATGTAATTGCTTTTTATAAACGAATGGATCATATTGTCGTGGTTAATCCAAGTTTTATTCCAAAACTTGAAGCGTTTAAGATTCCAAAAGAACGCGTCACGTATATTCCTAATTTTGTTTCAAAAAAAGTTTTTTATGAAAAAACCGTGGAAGAAAAACAAGCTTTTAGAGATGCGTTAGGTATTCCAGCCGATAAATTTGTTGTTTTTGGTGATGGTCAAGTTCAAGAAAGAAAAGGTGTGCCCGATTTTATTAAGTTAGCTAAGCAAAATCCTGATATCCAATTTATTTGGGCCGGTGGCTTTTCATTTGGTAAGTTAACTGACGGTTATGCTGAATTAAAAAAAGTAGTTGATAATCCGCCTAGTAATTTAACGTTTACTGGGATTATTGATCGAGAAGCTCTAGTAAATTATTACAATATTGCTAACCTTTTCTTACTGCCATCTTTCAATGAATTGTTTCCAATGTCAGTATTAGAAGCATTTAGTTGTGGGACACCTGTATTATTGCGCGATTTAGATCTTTATAAAGCGGTTATTGAGGGCTATTATGATGCCGCGACAGATGTTAATGGTATGCAAATTAAATTGAGAAAATTAAAAGAAGATCCCAATGCGTTATCAGTTTTGCATGACAAAGCAGATCAGGCATCAGCATACTATTCTGAGGATAGATTGGCTGAAATTTGGCATCAATTTTACTTGGACCAGAGCAAAGAGGGCTAAAAGATGACTCGAAAAAACATAGGTTTATTGACGTTAATGGTTATAATTGGGATGGGGATATTCGCTTATTCTTTAAAAAATGTATCAATTCAGTCGCTCGTTAAAGCTTTAGTTAATATTAATATATGGTGGTTATTAGTAGCAGTATTTTGTATCTGTATGTACTTTGTCATTGAAGCATTTGTTGTTCAACGGTTCATGATAGGGCAACATAAAAAATTTACATTTAAGAATGCAATTCGTATTCCACTGATTGAACAATTATTTAATGGAATCACACCTTTTTCAACAGGTGGACAACCTGCACAATTGTTTGCGATGGCTCAGTCAGGTGT
Source organism: Dellaglioa sp. CoH-56-MRSF-13 (assembly GCF_056782095.1). The sequence continues at coordinate 180,967 of NZ_JBXAYC010000003.1, forward strand.
GGACGCTGGTCGTGCAAGTTCCATTTTATTAATGAAATTTGTCGTTTACCAGGCAATGATTGTTATTAATTTTATTGTTTGTTTACTAATTGGGTTTCAATACATTCAAGATAAAGTTAATTATCTAATGGTATTCGTGATTTTTGGATTTGTGATTCATTTAGCTGTGATTACTGCTTTGTTAATGATCATGTATTGGTATGGATTCACTAAAAAATTAGTGTATGTTTGTATGCTAGTTGTTAAGTTATTCGTTAAAGGGGATCGTTTTGATCGCTGGAATACAAGTATTTATTCAAAAATTGAAAACTTCCATAAAGAGAGTTTACGTATGAAGAATGAAAAGAAAATGATTTTTCACGTTTTTGTATTAACATTCTTCCAACTCGCGTTTTACTATTTAATTCCATACTTTATTATGTTGTCATTGGGATACACATCAGTGAATGTGATTATGATTACAGCACTTCATGTGCTTATTGTCATGGTAATTTCACTTTTCCCAATTCCGGGGGGAACTGGTGGTGCAGAATATAGCTTCGCGATTGTCTTTTCTAGTTTCATGACCAGTCACAGTAAATTGATTTTAGCCATGTTGTTATGGCGTATTTTAACTTACTATGTTGGACTATTTGCGGGAATGTTTGCTTTAGTTGTTAAACCAGATAAGGTAGAAGAAGTTGGAATTGAAGATTAAATAAATGAAATATGATAGTAACCATTGCTGATGATAGATTTTCTATTATTGGCAATGGTTTTTTTTGTGTTTTATAAGGAGAAGAACGTGTTTCTTTAAGCAATACTAAAATCGCTAATCAGTTTATTACTATTCAAAATAACGACAAAAAAGCACTGTCAAATGACAATGCTTTTATTAGTTAGCTTTTCAAAATCGTTAAATATATTGTGATAAAGCGTCTTTAACTTGCTCTTTTGAATGATAACCGACGAGTGTATCAACAACTTCGCCATCTTTTTTAATCATTAATGTGGGAATTCCCATGATACCAAAATCGTCAGCTGTTTTAGGATTTTGGTCAACATCCATTTTAGCAAATTTAACCTTGTCACCTATTTCTTGTTCTAATTCCTCAATTGCTGGTGATTGCATTTTGCAAGGGCCACACCATGTTGCCCAAAAATCCGTCAATGTTATACCTGAATCTGTAACTGTTTTGAAATTTTCATCTGTAATTGCTTGTACCATTTGAATTCCTCCTTTATTTATTTGAATATAATATCAGAGGAAATATAATTAGCCTAAATATATGCTTACAAAAAGTAAGTATAAAGAAATAACGCCGTATTTTTATTTATTTTGTGTCATGTAGTCATTCAAACGTTCCATCCCAAGCACTAAATTCTCCATACTAGAAGCGTAACTTAAGCGAACGTAACCTTGACCAGAATCACCAAAAGCAGTTCCTGGAATTAAGGCAAGTTTATTATTAAAAGCTAGTTCTTTACAGAATGCCATAGAATCTTGGTTATATCCTGCAGGAATTTTTGCGAAAATATAAAAAGCGCCACTAGGTTGTGCCATTTCAAAATGCATTTTTTTCATTTCAGCCATAACGAAATCACGGCGTTTTTTATATTCAACATTCATTATGCGACCATCGTCTTTACCGTCACGTAAGGCAGCAATTCCAGCACGTTGAGAAACACTTGTTGCAGAGGTTACTAAGTATTGATGAACTTTTTTTAATTCATCAGTCATCGCTTTGGGAGCAAGCAAGAATCCAATGCGCCAGCCAGTCATGGCATGCGATTTTGATAAACCATTAATTAGGACAGTTTGGTCACGGATATATTTTGCAATTGAGACATGTTCATGATCATAAGTTAATTCACTATAAATTTCATCACTAATTGCCCATAATTTTTGCTTTCTAATTTCATCAGTTATCGCAATAACTTCATCTTCGGTCCAAGAAATACCAGTTGGATTACTTGGATTAATTAGGATAATACCTTTAATATTTTCATTTGGATTATCTTTAACAGCTTGATTAATCATCTCAGGTGTTAATCTAAAGTTATTATCACGTGTGTTGATAAAAATTGGTTTAACCCGATTTAAAGTAATCAGTGGCATATAGCCAGGGTAGAGTGGCGTTGGGACAAGAACGGCATCGCCGGGGTTGAAGATAGTCTGTAAGGCAGTTGCGATGGCTTCAGTTGCACCAACTGTAACTAGAATTTCAGATTGTGCATCATAAGTAACGTCATATTTTTCATTAAAAAATTCACTGGCAGCTTCACGTAACTCAATATCACCAGCCATACCCATATAATGTGAGTAATTTTCATGAATGGCTTCGATGGCAGCTGCTTTAACATGATCGGGTGTATTAAAATCTGGTTCACCCATTGTTAATTTAATCATATCAGGAATTTGGCTCACTTCATCATCAAATTGACGAATATCTGAGACCTCTATTTTAAATACTTGATCGTTCAAATCTTTTCTAAATAAGCTCATTTTTATGCCTCCAAGTCTAATAACTAACAGTTTAGCATAAAAACAAGTTAAGAAACGATTATAATCTGCTTAATCAGGTGTAAATGTATAGAAAATTTGGTATTATTAACTATGATATTGAAAGGGGAACAACTATGAAAAATTCTCAGTTAGTAGCAATCATTAGTCGCTTAGAGGCTATGCAAAAAGAAGATAACGGCGAAATCCAAACAAGACACTTCGAACGTGAAGGTGTTGAAAAGGGAATCGTTGAATATGATCCAGATATGAAAGCATATACGTTAGAAGATTTAAGTAACCATACTAAATTTCCTTTCGATGATATTGATTTAATTGCAATGGAAGTTTACGACTTACTATTTAGTTAATCAATAACTGAAACATAGATTGAAAGACATTTTCGTGTTCTCGAAAACTGATCTTAAAAAATGGAGGCACTAAGATGCGGTCAACTTTAAAATATGTTCAGGATAAATTGAGCTCAAGATGGGGATTCCTCCTCTTGACGCTCGTTTTATTTTGGGCCAAAACAGTTGTTGCTTATGAAACCAAATTTACATTAGGTGCAACAGGTAGCATGCAACAATTTTTACTTTATATTAATCCAATACCAACAGCGTTATTATTATTTGGAATTGCAATCTACTTTAAGGGTAAAAAATCATATTGGATTTTGCTGATTGTTGATTTTATTCAAACATCATGGCTTTTTGCAAATATGGTTTATTATCGTGAGTTTTCAGATTTTCTTTCACTAGGAATTATCAAAAATTCAGGTTCAGTAGCTAATAATCTAGACAAGGGAATTGCCGGTATTTTACGACCAACTGATTTCTTTGTTTATATCGATATTATTATTTTAATTTTGATTCTTGTCTTTAAATTAGTCAAAATTGACTATAACCCAATTAAAAAGCGTTATGCTTTTATCCTGACTATTGCATCTGTACTTTTAGCTTTAGGGAACTTAGGTTTAGCTGAAAAGGATCGTTCTCAATTATTGACAAGAACTTTTGATAATAACTATATTGTTAAATATTTAGGCTTGAATTTCTATGCGGGATATAATGTTTATCAAACGCAAAAAGAAAGTGCGACACGTAAAAATGCCACTGCTAAAGATATGGATAAAGTTCTAAAGTATTTGGATAAAAATCGTTCTAATTCAAATATAAAGTATTATGGAAAAGCGAAGGGTAAAAATGTTTTTGTGATTCATCTAGAAAGTTTCCAACAGTTCATGATCGATTATAAATGGGATGGGCAACAAGTTACGCCTAACATTAATAAATATTATCATGATCAAAATACATTATCATTTGATAATTTCTTTAATCAAGTTGGACAAGGTAAAACGTCTGATGCTGAAATGATGTTGGAAGCATCCCTTTATGGGTTACCATCTGGTTCAGCGATGACGACTTATGGCACACAAAATACATTCCAAGCAGCACCCGCTATTCTTGATCAAAAAGGCTACTCTACAGCAGCTTTCCATGGTGACGTGGGTAGTTTCTGGAATCGTAATAATACTTATAAATCATTTGGTTACCAGTATTTCTTCAGTGAACCTTATTATGATGTCAAAGCTAACTATAAAGTTGGTTATGGGATGAAAGATAAGATTTTCTTGAAGCAATCGGTTAAGTATATTGAACAATTACCCCAACCTTTTTATGCTAAACTCATCACACTAACTAACCATTATCCATATGATTTAGATAGTGCGAATACGTCAATCAAAAAGACGGATACAGACGATAGTACGGTTGATGGTTATGTTCAAACATCTAAATATCTTGATCAATCATTCGGAGAATTCGTTAGTTACTTGAAGAAGAGTGGCTTGTATAAGGACAGTATGATTGTGATGTATGGTGATCACTATGGTATCTCTAATAATCATCCGAAAGCTATTGCACAGCTTTTAGGTAAAGACAAAGTAACAAGTTATGATTTAACGATGTTCCAAAAGGTACCATTTATGATTCATATGAATGGCCTTAAGGGCGGTATTAATCATACTTATGGTGGTGAAATTGATGTGCTACCAACTTTACTTGATCTATTAGGCGTTAAGAATACCGATACGGTTCAATTTGGTAATGATTTATTATCGAAAAATCGTAACCAAACGGTTGCCTTTAGAAATGGTGATTTCGTTTCACCAACCTTTACAAAAGTTGGAAATACCACGTATAACACTAAGACTGGTAAAGAAATCGAAAAACTAACGGCAGCACAACAAAAAGTTTATAACAAAGAATTAAAACATGTTACAACGTCATTATCATTATCAGATGAAGTTATTACGGGTGATCTATTAAGATTCTACGCACCAAGTAATTTCACTAAAGTAAATAAATCTGACTATAATTACAAGAAAAGTGACGCTCTTGAAACTTTGAAAAAAGCACAAGAGAAAGAAAAAACCAGTTTAATTGAACAACACGGTGGGGTATCTACCGAAAGTTTATTCAAAACTGATGCTCCAGAATTAAAATAACGATTGAAGTCATAACGTCATGTTATGGCTTTTTTTGTTGTAACCTTTACACAATCTTTACAATACCCCCACAGGACCTTTACATTAAAAATATAAACTTAATGTATAAGTTAAATATCGATATTTATGGAGGAAGTTACTATGAAAAAGGGATCTTTAGTAATGATTGGTGGAATTTTATCCATCATGTTATTAACTTTAACGGGATGTGAGACACAATCAAATTCAGGAAAATCGATTACAATTGTTGGATCTACAGCTTTACAACCTTTAGTTGAGGCAGCTGGTGAAGAATACGGGACTGAAAATGTTGGCGTCTTTGTTAATGTTCAAGGTGGCGGATCCGGAACAGGATTGAGTCAAGTTCAAGAAAAAGCCGTTAGCATTGGTAACTCAGATGTTTTTGCTGAAGAAAAATCAGGCATTAAGGCAAGTAAACTTGTAGACCATCAAGTTGCCGTTGTTGGAATTACGCCAGTTGTGAATAATGGTGTGGGCGTTAAAAACGTCTCAAAAAAACAACTTATAGATATTTTTACTGGTAAATTAACAAATTGGAAGCAACTAGGTGGCAATGATTTACCAATTGTCCTTTTAAATCGTGCATCTGGTTCGGGAACACGATTAACATTTGAAAAATGGGGATTAGAAGGTAAGCAAAGTAAAGATGCACAGGAACAAGATTCAACGGGAATGGTTCGACAAATTGTCGGATCGACACCTGGTGCAATAAGTTATATGGCTTTCTCATACGTTGATAAAACGGTCGATGTACTTTCTGTTGATAAAGTTAAACCAACTGAAAGTAATGTTGCCTCAAATAAATGGAAAATCTGGTCATACGAACATATGTATACGAATGGTGAACCCACGGGATTAACAAAACAATTTTTAACTTATATGATGTCAAATAAAATTCAAAAACAGGTTGTTAGTAAATTAGGTTATATTCCAACAACACAGATGCAAGTGAGTCGTTCGGTTGAAGGTAAAATAACACCAATTAAGAAGGGGATGTAGTTATGGATCCGATTCGTGAAAGTTTACTCAAAAAATCAAAAGCATCTAAACTAGAGATGCGCGGTAAAATAATTACTTATTTCTGTATTGGACTAATCGTCGCTATTGTTCTTGCTATCTTTTATTTCGTTGCTTCAAAAGGATTAGCAACGTTCTTTACTGATAAAGTATCAATTAAAGATTTTTTATTAGGAAAGAGTTGGAACCCTGGAACGCTTGATAAAGCAGGTAAGCCAGAAGTTGGGGCTTTACCAATGATTTCTGGATCATTCTTTGTCACTTTTTTATCAGCATTAATTGCAACACCTTTCGCTATTGGAACAGCTATTTTCATGGTTGAAATTTCACCAAATACGGGTAGCCGAATTTTACAACCGGTAACTGAATTATTAGTTGGTATTCCTTCAGTTGTTTATGGATTTATTGGTCTTTCAGTTGTGGTCCCATTTGTTCGAAGTATTTTTGGTGGAACAGGGTTTGGTATTTTATCTGGGACATTTGTGTTATTTGTTATGATTCTACCAACCGTTACGTCAATGACTGTTGATACTTTAAAATCTGTCCCACGTTATTACCGGGAAGCCTCACTGGCCTTAGGTGCAACACGTTGGCAAACAATTTATAAAGTTATTCTAAGAGCAGCAACACCAGGTATCATGACAGCGGTTGTTTTTGGTATGGCACGAGCTTTTGGTGAAGCCTTAGCCGTTCAAATGGTTATTGGTAATGCATCATTGATGCCATCAAGTTTAATTACACCATCATCAACTTTAACAAGTATTTTGACGATGGGAATTGGAAATACTGTCATGGGCTCATTAGAAAATAATGCGCTATGGTCACTTGCTTTAATTCTATTATTAATGTCATTATTCTTTAACATGGTTGTTAGAGTAATTGGTAAGAGAGGGGCGCTTAAATAATGAATCCTAAAAAAGTAGATAAAATCGCAACAAGTATTTTATATGGTATTGCCGGATTCGTCGTTCTTGTTTTAGCGGCCTTACTTGGCTATATATTGGTTAGAGGTGTGCCACATATCAGCTGGCATTTCTTAACATCACCCGCAAAATCATTTTCAAGTGGTGGTGGAGTAGGAATCCAATTGTTTAATTCCTTCTATCTATTATTATTAACATTATTGATTTCTTTCCCTATTTCATTGGGAGCGGGTATTTGGTTATCAGAATACGCTAAAAATAATTGGGTGACGACGGTTATTAGAACGTCTGTTGAAATTTTAAGTTCATTACCTTCAGTTGTTGTTGGGCTTTTTGGGTTTTTGATTTTCGTTGTCCAATATAATTTCGGTTTTTCAATTTTATCAGGTGCATTAGCCTTAACGTTCTTCAATTTACCTTTATTAACAAGATCAATCGAAGAGTCATTACGTTCTATCCCATATTCACAACGTGAGGCTGGCTTTTCGTTAGGATTATCGCGTTGGGAAACCGTTACGAGAGTTATTGTTCCAGATGCAGTACCTGGTATTTTAACGGGTGTTATATTGAGTGCCGGCCGTATCTTTGGTGAAGCAGCTGCGTTAATTTATACTGCTGGTCAAAGTGCGCCAGCACTAGATTTTACAAACTGGAATCCAGCTAATATTGCGAGTCCGTTAAATCCAATGCGTCCAGCTGAAACATTAGCTGTTCATATCTGGAAAATTAATTCAGAAGGTATTATGCCTGATGCATCAGCTGTTTCTGCAGGCGCATCAGCCGTCTTAATTATCGCAGTGCTTTTATTTAATTTCTTAGCTCGATTCGGTGGTAAAGCACTTTATCGTAAAATTACATCAAGTAAATAGATCATTAGGGGGTCAAAGAATATGGTAGAAAATAAAACTGAAAAATCTAGAATTATGACCTTCAATGAAGATAAACATGAGATAGCTTTAGAAACCAAAGATTTACATGTTCATTATGGTTCTAATGAAGCAATTCGAGATGTTAGTTTACAATTTGAACGGTTTAAAATTACAGCTTTAATTGGGGCATCTGGTTCTGGTAAATCAACTTATCTTAGATCGTTGAATCGTATGAATGATGGGATTGCTGATGTAACAGGACAAATTATTTACCGTGATTTAGATATAAATAAAGATAATGTTGATATTTATGAAATGAGAAAACATATTGGAATGGTATTTCAACGACCTAATCCATTTTCAAAATCAATTTATGAAAATATAACGTTTGCTTTGAAACGTCATGGGATGAAAGATAAGCAGTTACTTGAAGAACGCGTTGAAAAATCACTTAAACAAGCTGCACTTTGGGATCAAGTTAAAGATGATTTGAATGTGAGTGCGTTATCATTGTCTGGTGGACAACAACAACGTTTATGTATCGCTAGAGCGATTGCTATGGAACCTGACATCTTATTGTTAGATGAACCAGCTAGTGCGTTAGATCCAATTTCAAGTCGAATTGTTGAAGAATCACTTTTAGAACTGAAAGAAAAGTACACGATTGTCATTGTGACACACAATATGCAACAGGCTTCACGTATTTCAGATTACACAGCATTTTTCCATTCAGGAAATGCGGTAGAATATGATAAAACAACAACTATTTTTACGCGACCAACAATTAAACTAACGGATGATTATGTTTCAGGAAACTTCGGTTAAGGGGGAAAGGCCAAATGACTAAAATAATTGAAACAAATGATGTTCATTTGTATTATGGTAAGAAAGAAGCCCTCAAAGGAATTAATCTTGATTTCAATGAAAAAGGGATTACCGCTTTAATCGGTCCATCTGGTTGTGGTAAATCAACATATTTAAGAACGTTAAATCGCATGAATGATTTAATTCCAGGTGTAACCATTACAGGTACAGTTAAATTAAAAAATGAAGATATTTACGGTCCTAAAATGGATACCGTAAGATTACGCAAAAATGTTGGGATGGTTTTCCAACAACCTAATCCATTTCCATTTTCAATTTACGAAAATGTTGTATATGGTTTGCGATTAGCTGGCGTTAAAGATAAAGCAATCCTTGATGAAGCTGTTGAAAAAAGCTTGAAACAGGCTGCTGTCTGGGATGATGTAAAGGATGATTTGGGTAAAAATGCGCTTGCGTTATCTGGCGGACAGCAACAACGTGTCTGTATCGCTCGAGTCTTAGCGGTTGAACCTGAGGTCATTTTACTGGATGAACCAACAAGTGCTCTGGATCCTGGTTCAAGTAGTAAAATTGAAAATATGTTGCTAGAATTGCGTGAAAAATATACTATTATAATAGTGACTCACAATTTACAACAAGCTTCTCGAATTTCAGATCGAACTGCCTTCTTTTTAGAAGGTAATTTAATTGAAGTTGCACCAACTAAAAAATTATTTACGCAGCCTGTACAAAAAGAAACGGATGACTACATTAGTGGTCGATTCGGTTAAGAAAGGGAGACAAAATAATGCGATTACTTTTTGATGAAGAACAAGAAAAGCTACACATTAGATTTAGCGAAATGGGTATGATGGTTAGTGAAGCCATTCATAAATCTGTCCGTGCTTTCATTAATCATGATAAAGAGTTGGCCCATGAAGTTATCGTTGGCGATTACAAAATTAATGAACGCGAAATGAAGTTAGAAAAACAAACGTTAGAAATGATTGCATTGTATCAACCTGTTACAAGTGATTTAAGAGATATTGTGACTGTTTTAAAAGCTATTTCTGATTTAGAACGAATGGGAGATCACGCTGTAAGTATTGCGAGATCAACGATTCGTGTTAAAGGCAATCCTAGGGTAACGGAGATTGAAGATGAGATCGGAATTATGGGCGACCACGCACGTAAGATGGTTGAAGAAGTCCTCACAGCTTATATTAGAAAAGATGCCGAAAAAGCTCGTAAAGTTGCTAATTTAGATCTTGAAGTTGATGAATATTTCACGACAATATATGACCAGTGTATCCATGAAATGAAAACGAATCCCGAAACAGTTGTGGGAAGTGCTGACTATTTGATGGTTGCCACTTATCTAGAACGAATTGGCGATTATGTTACAAATGTGTGTGAATGGGTTGTTTATTTAAAAAATGGCCGAATCACTGAATTGAATCCTGGTAAATCAGAGTTAGAAAAAGAAAATGAATAAGGCACTACTCATTTAATAACTAACAATTTCGCGATTGTTAGTTATTTTTAATTTAAACGTTAAAATTTAAGTAAATAACGCTCGTTAAAATTGTAAAATGAGTACGATAAGAAGTACAATAATGATAGATTATTCTGAATGGAGGAACTACAAAATGAAAACAAATAAAAAATTCACAAAATCAACTAATAAAATTATCGCGGGTGTCGCAGCTGGACTTGCCGAATATATAAATTGGAATCCAACACTCGTTAGATTTTTATTTTTAATGCTAATCTTCGCAACAAAAGGCGTATTTATACTTGTCTATATCTTGTTAGCAATTAGCTTACCAGGGAAAAAACGTTCATTTACTAGTTCTTTTGAGCAGTTTACATCTAGTACTGGACAACGGACTAGCTCATCAAGTAAGAGTGGCCGTAAAATTATTAAAGATGTAGAAGTTACAGACGATAAATAATATTAATGATGAGGTGAAGATTCATGGGATTTTGGCAGCGCGTATTAATTAATGCCATACTGTTTTTGGCAATATCTGGTTTTTTTCCAGAGACTTTATTTGTTAAAAGTATCTGGGTTGCATTAATCGCCAGTTTTGTACTGGCCGTACTAAATATGCTAGTTAAACCGTTTTTAGTGATTTTATCACTGCCGGTAACTATTTTCAGTTTAGGATTTTTCTATCTGATTATAAATGCATTTATGTTACAAATGACGTCATTTTTTGTGGGTAATGAATTTAAATTTTCGAGCTTTTGGGCGGCATTTATCATCTCAATTGTGATGAGTATTGCTAATACAATCGTAACAAATTACTTTATTAGAAATAGACAATAGGGGGCATTAAGATGGCCAATGAAGTTTCAGTTAGAAATTTAGTAGATGCAATGGGATTAACTGTTTTAATTGGGAAAGAATACTTGGATGATAAAAAAATTACAACAAGTGATATTTCACGTCCTGGTCTAGAATTAACCGGGTATTTTAATTTTTATCCGAAAGAACGTATTCAATTATTTGGGATGACAGAACATGCTTATGCAAATGGACTGACTCCTGAAGATAGGCAGAATGTGATGAATCAATTAGCAACAGAACAAACACCATGTTTTGTTGTTTCAAATGATTTGGATGTGCCGCTAGAATTATTAGCTATCGTCAAAGAAAGACATATTCCAGTTCTAATTTCAAAACTAACAACGTCACGTCTATCTTCTAATATGGTTAACTTTTTGGAAGCTAAATTAGCTGAACGCCAGTCAATACATGGTGTTTTAGTTGATATTTATGGTCTTGGGGTCATGATTACAGGTGATTCTGGTGTTGGTAAATCAGAAACAGCGCTTGAATTAATTAGACGTGGACATCGGTTAATTGCAGATGATCGTGTTGATGTTTTCCAACAAGATGAGGAGACACTTGTTGGTGAGGCACCTGCAATTTTAAAACATTTACTTGAAATTCGAGGTATCGGTATTATCGATATCATGAACTTGTTTGGTGCAGGAGCTGTCCGTAATGACACTGATATTTCACTAATTATTCATCTAGAAAACTGGACTCCTGATAAACAATTTGATCGATTAGGTAATAATGATGAATTTGTTAAAATATTCAATGTGAATGTGCCAAAAATTTCTGTACCTGTTAAAACAGGACGTAATTTGGCCATTATCATTGAAGTCGCAGCAATGAACTTCCGTGCAAAAACAATGGGTTATGATGCTACTAAAGCATTTGAAGCTAATCTAAATGGCTTAATCCAAACAAATTCAAAAAAAGATTAAGGATTGGACGAGAGTAAATTGAATTATTTATTAGGTGCGTTGAATCCCATCGCAGTTAAATTAGGACCTATTGAAGTTCGTTGGTATGGTGTAATAATTGCGAGTGCAGTAATTCTAGCAGTTATTTTAGCCATTCTTGAAGGCAAAAAAATAGGAATAAATGAAGATACCATATATGATATGGTTCTATGGGCGTTGCCAATTTCAATTGTTTCTGCGCGACTCTATTACGTTGTGTTCGAGTGGTCTTATTACGCTCAACATCTCAGTGAAGTTTATCGAATTTGGGATGGTGGTATTGCTATCTATGGTGGGTTAATAGGCGCAATTATTACAGTGATTATTTTCTGTCAGCGTCGCCATTTGTCAGCATGGTTAATGTTTGATCTAGCGGCACCACTTGTGCTACTTGCGCAATCAATCGGCCGTTGGGGTAATTTTATGAACCAAGAAGCCCATGGTGGAAAAACGACGTTAGAGGCATTGCAAAATTTACATTTACCTGAATTTATTATTAACCAAATGAACATCAATGGCACCTACTATAAGCCAACATTTCTATACGAATCATTGTGGAGTTTTGTTGGATTCTTAATATTAATTGCCTTGAGACATCGAGTACACCTTTTCAAACGTGGAGAAATACTATTTGCATATCTAACTTGGTATTCATTTGGTCGTTTCTTTATCGAAGGAATGAGAACAGATAGCTTAATGTTATTTTCAACAATTCGTGTTTCTCAACTTCTCTCATTAGTGATTTTTATTGGATCAATTAGTTGGTTATTATTGAGAAGATATTGGGAACCGCAAAATCAATGGTATTTAGACGGACAATTGAAATAAAAATTTCTCATAGTTAATGCTATTAGAGGTAAAATTTGGTATGATTAGAATGAATAAATTTTGAAGGAGATTATATAATGACAAAAAAAGTAGCAGTATTAGGCGCCGGTTCTTGGGGTAGTATCCTTGCCGATATCCTAACTGAAAATGGTCATGACATCAGACTTTGGTCAAATGTTCCAGCACAAGTAGCAGAAATGAATGAGTTCCATACAAATAAGCATTACTTGGAAGATTACACTTATTCTAAAGACCTACATGCATATGAAGATTTAAAAGAAGCTTTGGATCAAGTTGACGCTATTTTATTTGTTGTTCCAACAAAAGCAAGCCGTATTGTTGCTAAACAAGTAGCAGCAATTTTAGAAGAAACAGGTAACAAACCAATTATTATTCATGCAAGTAAAGGACTAGAACAAGTCACACACAAACGTATTTCAGAAGTTATTGAAGAAGAAATTCCTGCTGACATTCGTGGTAGTGTTGTTGTCTTCTCTGGCCCAAGTCATGCTGAAGAAGTTGCAAATCGTGATTTAACAACAATTGTTTCAGCAAGTACTGATCCTGAAGCTGCAAGTTTTGTTCAAGATCTCTTTATGAATAAATTCTTAAGAATCTACACAAATAACGATGTTATCGGTGTTGAAATGGGCGCAGCTATGAAGAATATTATCGCCGTTGGTGCTGGTATGCTTCATGGTATGGGCTATGGCGATAACGCTAAAGCAGCTTTGATTACACGTGGATTAGCTGAAATTGCTCGTTTAGGGACATCATTTGGTGCTAACCAATTAACCTTTATGGGACTTTCTGGTGTTGGTGATTTAATCGTTACAGCTACAAGTGTTCATTCACGTAACTGGCGTGCTGGAGACCAATTAGGTCAAGGTAAATCATTAGATGCTGTTGTTGCTGATATGGGTATGGTTATCGAAGGTGTTGGTACTGCTAAGGCTGCTTATGAATTAGCACAACAACAAGGAATTGATATGCCAATCACAAATGCAATTTATGACGTTTTATACAATAATAAAGAAATTAAATCAGTGATTGAAGCTTTGATCAATCGTGAAGGTAAATCTGAATTAGCAGAATAAAAGGGGATTAGACTATGCAAAAAGTTAAAAAAGCCATTATTCCGGCTGCTGGACTAGGGACTCGTTTCTTACCAGCAACTAAAGCGATGGCAAAAGAAATGCTCCCAATTGTTGATAAACCAACGATTCAATTTATTGTTGAAGAGGCGCGTCAATCGGGTATTGAAGATATTTTGATTGTTACGGGTAAAGGTAAGCGACCAATTGAAGATCATTTTGATTCGGTGCCAGAACTGGAAGCGAATTTAGCTGCAAAGCATAAAGACGAATTATTAAAATTAGTTGAAGAAACAACGGATATTAATTTGTATTTTGTTCGTCAATCTCATCCACGAGGTCTTGGCGATGCCGTTTTAATGGCTAAAGACTTTGTTGGGGATGAACCTTTTGTTGTCATGTTAGGCGATGATTTAATGGAAGATAAAGTACCATTAACGCGTCAACTCATGAATCGCTTTGATGAGACACATGCTTCAACTTTAGCGGTGATGAAAGTCCCTCATGAAGAAGTTTCAAAATACGGTGTGATTAATCCTGAATTAGAAGTTAAACCTGGATTATTCAATGTTAAAAACTTTGTTGAAAAACCTACACCTGAAGAAGCACCTAGTGACTTGGCTATTATTGGACGTTACTTATTAACACCTGAAATTTTTGGTATCTTAGAACATCAAAAACCAGGTGCTGGTAATGAAATTCAATTAACGGATGCCATCGATGCATTGAACAAGGTGCAACGTGTTTTCGCTCATGAATTTAAAGGAACCCGATACGATGTTGGCTATAAATTTGGCTACTTAAAAACAAGTATTGAGTATGGTTTGAAACATAAAGAAGTTAAAGATGAATTAAAAGAATATTTGAAGACTTTAGGCGCAAAATTAATTGCAGAAGATACAGCAAAAAATAAGTAGCCTAATTCTTACAGTAAAGCAGGTTTCAAGTTCAACTCACTTGGGACCTGTTTTTGATGTTAAAGCAATTAAATAGACAAAAAAAGTAACATAGGGTATTGTTGAATTACTTACTAAAAGAAAGAAGGTTGAACTAATGACAAAAAAATATGATGTTGTTGTGATTGGTGCTGGGCCCGGTGGAATGACTGCCGCACTCTATGCATCACGTGCAAATCTATCGGTTTTAATGATTGATCGTGGGATTTATGGTGGCCAAATGAACAATACGGCTGAAGTTGAAAATTATCCTGGATTTAAATCAATCTTAGGCCCTGATTTAGCAAAAGAAATGTACGAAAGTTCGACACAATTTGGTGCAGAATATGCATACGGTAGTGTAACCGATATTACAATTGAAGGCGATACTAAACTCATCACAACAGATAATGATGTTTTTGAAACAAAAGCTTTAATTATCGCAACTGGATCAGAATACAAAAAATTGGGTGCTGAAGGCGAAGATACCTTTAGTGGCCGAGGTGTATCTTACTGTGCAGTCTGTGATGGTGCTTTCTTCAAAAATCGTGAAGTCATCGTTATCGGTGGCGGTGATTCAGCAATCGAAGAAGGTTCTTATTTATCAAAATTAGCTTCAAAAGTGACGGTAATTCATCGTCGTGACAAATTACGCGCTCAAAAAATCTTACAAGATCGTGCCTTTGCGGATGATAAAATATCTTTTGTTTGGGATACTAATGTCACAGAGATTGTTGGTGACGATCGTAAAGTAACTGGCGTTAAAGTAACGAATAATAAAACAGGTGAAACATCTGAAATTCCTGCTAGTGGTGTCTTCATTTATGTTGGTGTTAAACCAATGACAACAGCATTCACAAAGCTTGGAATTACTGACGATTATGGTTGGATTCCAACTGACGAAAATATGCTAACAAATGTACCAGGTATTTTCGCAGTTGGTGATGTGCGTAAGAAAGAATTGCGTCAAATTACAACTGCAGTTGGTGACGGTGGTATTGCTGGACAACAAACATTTAGTTACCTTGAATCATTAAATGATGCAGAATTAAGTTAAATTATAGAATAAGCCTTTTGAGGCTTATTTTTTTATTTACTTGACTTTATGTGCATGTGAACATTATAATAATCTAATCCGCTTATGAAAAAAATTAAACATATGCGTAAATTTAAGTGAGAAGAGAGTTAGAATGACAAACAAAAAAAGAAACACAATTGGTGCTGTTTTATTAATTGCGACTTTTGCCGCTTTATTAAATCAAACATTGATGATTACAGCATTACCAAAATTAATCACCGTTTTAAATGTTAACCTTGCAACCGCACAATGGTTAACGACGGGTTATGTTTTAATGGTCGGAATTTCGACACCATTATCAGCAATTTTATATGAAAAATATTCAACAAGACAAATATTTGTCGGTATTATGGTTGTCTTTTTAATCGGAAGTATCGTTGCATCAAGTGGCGCTAATTTTTGGGCAATCTTAATTGGTCGCTTAATCCAAGCTGCTGCCGGTGGCGTATTGACTACATTTACGATGATTAGTGTCATTGCAATTAACCCAATTGAACGCCGTGGCGTTGTAATGGGACTTGCTATGCTTGTTATCTCAGCTGCTCCAGCAATTGGACCAACTTTATCAGGTATTATGATTACATTTTTACCATGGAGAGCATTATTTATTTTCATTATTCCAATCATGTTAATTTTATTAATTGTTGGGGTTTGTATTTTACCTAACTATTCAGAAAAGACAGATGTTAAAATTGATTTTAAATCATTCTTCTTATCACTAGTTGGACTTGCTACAATTTTAATTGGTATTTCAATTATTGGAGACCAATTATTAGTTGCACTTGTCCTTATTGTGATTGGTGTTTTAGCATTAATCTATTTTGGCCGTCGTCAATTAGCTTTAAAAGAACCATTTTTAAATATTCGAATTTTCAAAGTACGTTCATTCTCAACTATGATTGCATTAATTATGTTAGTTTTTGGTATTTTAATGGCAACAGAATTAGTTATGCCAATGTTCTTAGAAAATAATCAACATTTATCAGGAATGACTGCTGGATTAATTATGTTACCGGGTGCTGCAATTAATGCTATTATTTCACCTATTGTTGGTAACCTTTATGATCAATACGGTTATAAAAAAATATTTATATTTGGCTTTTTGATGTTGATGATTTCAGTACTACCAATGTTATTCTTAACAATTGAATTTCCTGTTTGGTTATCAGTTGTTACTTACGCTATTCGATTAACAGGGGTTGGTGCTATTATGGCTCCAGCAACAACAGAATCTTTAAAAGATTTAAATCCAATGGAAATAAATCATGCAACAACATTAACGAATACATTAAGACAAGTTAGTGGTTCATTATTTAATACCGTTATTATTGTTATTGCTAGTATTCCTGCATCATTTGTTGTTGGATACAAATATTCAATGATCTTTATCATGGTTGTCTCAATTGTAATTGGACTAGTTGGACTAATCTATTTCAGAAAAACAAGTAAAGCTTAAGGAGTTTTGAGATGCAAAATATGAATGGAAATTCTTTTTACGATACACATGAAGTTGAGAAATTAACAACAATTTACAACAGAATGATTCGATTAAGAATAAATGATACGTTAAAAGGGTTTGAACTTTCTGAGAGTAACTTTTTTTACGTGTTGTTAGTTTGTGAGTCACCTGGCGTTAGTCAGGATGAGCTAATCCAAAATATTTATCGGGATCACAGTGTTGTGACACGTGCTATCTCAAAATTAATTAAAGATGGTTGGCTTGAAAAAAAAATGTCGTCCGCAGATAAACGACGGACTGAACTTTATCCTACAGCAAAAGCGATTAATAATTATCAAGATATTTTTGATAGAATTACAGTCGTTAATGATGAAAGTATATCGGTGCTTAGTGAAGAAGAAATTAAGCAATTTGAGCATATTTTGGAAAAGGTAATTAAATCAGGAATTGAACGTGAGCGACTTGCTGGAAGAAAGATATCAGAATTATTCTGATATCTTTTTTATTATCCTGAATAGTAAGCGCATTTATTGTATAATAGTAATATTATATGAATGGGAGTGATATTTTGACTTGGGAAGATAATTATTTAACTTGGTTAAATGAAGAAACACTAGACGCAACATTAAAAAATCAGATTGTTTCGCTTAAAAATAATCAAGAAGATTTAAAAGAATCTTTTTACCAACCAATGGAATTTGGAACTGCTGGTATGCGTGGCTTGATGGGTCCTGGTATTAACCGGATGAACATCTACACGATTCGTCAAGCAACTGAAGGATTAGCTCGCTTTATGGATACGTTAGATGATGCAACTAAAATGCGCGGTGTCGCAATTAGTTATGATTCGCGTTACCAATCACAAGAATTTGCGATGGAATCAGCTAAAGTTTTAGGCGCACATGGTATTCCAAGCTTTGTTTTTGAAAGCTTACGTCCCACACCAGAATTATCGTTTGCAGTCCGCCATTTAGCTACTTACGCCGGAATTATGATAACGGCTAGCCATAATCCTAAACAATATAATGGCTATAAAATTTATGGTGAAGACGGTGGCCAAATGCCACCTAAAGAATCAGATATGATTACTGGTTTTGTTCGCGAAGCTGATGATTTATTTGCCATTAAAGTAGGTGATGAGACAGTATTAAAAGCTGATAAAACACTCCAAATTATTGGTGAAGAAGTTGACGCTGCGTATCTTGCTGAAGTTAAAAAAGTGACAATTAATCAAAAATTAGTTGATGAAGTTGGTGCTTCAATGAAACTTGTTTTCACACCACTTCATGGAACAGGTAAAATGTTGGGTGAACGTGCTTTGAAACAAGCTGGATTTGAACAATTTAAGATTGTGCCTGAACAAGCTGAAGGTGATCCTGAATTCCCAACAATCAAGTTACCTAACCCAGAAGACGCACCAGCATTTGATTTAGCTATCAAATGGGGTCGACGTGAACATGCTGATTTATTAATCGCTGTTGATCCAGATGCTGATCGTATGGGTGTCGCTGTACGTCAAACTGATGGTGAATATAAATTATTAACAGGTAATCAAATTGCTGCTCTAATGTTCAATTATATTTTAACTGCTAGCGAAGAAGCAGGAACTTTACCCGCTAATGCCGTTGGCGTTAAATCAATTGTATCAAGTGAACTTGCAACTAAGATTGCTGAAGCACATCATGCTAAAATGATTAATGTCTTAACAGGATTCAAATTTATTGCGGAACAAATTCAAAACTATGAAGAAACAAATGAACATACCTTTATGTTTGGTTTTGAAGAAAGTTATGGTTACTTAATTCGTCCTTTCGTTCGTGATAAAGATGCTATCCAAGCATTAGTAATGTTATCTGAAGTAGCTGCTTACTACAAACAATTTGATAAAACATTGTCAGATGGATTAGATGATTTATTTAAAGAATATGGTTATTACGCTGAAAATACTAAAGCGTTAACGTTTGAAGGTATTGAAGGTGTTCAAAAAATCAAAGATTTAATGACAATCTTCCGTGATGACGCACCTAAAGATTTTGCTGGCTATAAAGTCGCTAAATTAGAAGACTTCACAACGGGTATGGCGCAATTAGCTGATGGATCATCTGAAGAAATCGGATTACCAACTGCAAATGCGTTGAAATATATCTTAGAAGATGGTTCTTGGATTGCAATTCGTCCTTCAGGGACTGAACCAAAAATTAAATTCTACGTGGGAACGCAAGCTGAAACTGATGAAAAAGCACAAGCTAAGTGTCTTGCATTTGAAGAAGCAATTATGGCAATTGTCAACGCCTAACTAAAAAAGTAGTGCTAAATTTACATTTAGCACTACTTTTTTTGACCTTAAATGGGTTACAAAATTTATAAGCAAATAAAACAGTATTTTGTAAACAACTTTTTAAGATTTATTATTTTCTTTCAGGGCTGATTAACTTGTTTAGTTTCTATTTATTCATTTTTTTCTTTTTAAAGCGGTGATAAAGGTAGGCGATTCCAAGAAAGTAGATGGAAGCGAGTAGGGACGACACGGGGAGAACGCTAAAGATAGTCGGTGGAACAATCATTGCAAGCAATGGAAAGGCATAAGCGGCTGGAATTTTAACTTTGAAAAGATGGAGTATACAAAAAACGAGAGGCATAGTGATTAAGGCGACAACAACATTGGAATCGATTACCATGCAGGCGAGAACACCGATCGTTGCTGAAAGCGTCAAGGCAGTAACCTGTTTGAACACCATTTTTGCCGGATACATCGGCTTTTGTAGCACCTCGAAAAAAACGACAAGAATCGGTGGAATAGCGGCCATCAAAGGCTTTCCAGCAATCGTCACGAGACCAACCCAAATGAGTGAAGAAACGAGAAATAAAAGCATAGCCTGATAGTTAAGGTTTGTTTTTTTTGCGTAGTTTTGATCGAGTTTACGGCCTTTAACGACAATCATCTCGATGAAAGTGAAAATGATGATGGCAATGATGAATGAATATTTGGACGCATTAACGATGATTGGCAAGAGACCTGTAGCCAATGAAGGCGCCAGTGCCGATCGGGTTACCACTAATAGAAAGACCATGATGGCGATCATTAGGCAGATTTTAATTGTGTAAGAAATCTCAAGTAAATTGATGCCAAAACCGATAATTGCGGTGACAGAAGGCAGCAAAAAAAGATTAAACGAACGATCTAACCAATTGGCTTCGTGGTAAATCCACAGTCCAACTGTTAACGCGGCGATTTCAGGTAAAATAATTTCTGAATCATGTAAAAGTGACGCGGCTTGTACCATGATTAAAATCAAGATAAAACCGGTTAAGTATTCAACGGTTTTATTGGCTAAAAACTTCAAAAAAATGTCCTCCTTAAATATAAAGCATGAAAATAAGCATAACATAAAAAAGTAAGGTAAAGTTGCGCGACGTGTTCCAATTGATGTATCAAGCGTTTGCAATGTGAATCAGTTTATTTTTTTGTTAAAAGTTGATGATACTTGAATTAACTTTTCCATATGTGGTAAGATTGTAAAAATTTATATAAAAAATGAGAGGGAGCTGTTAATTATGGGAATGCATCAATACCTACAAAGTTTAAGTAATTTAGAAACGTTAAAACGAGCACCAGGATATTTTAAATATGAAGATCATTCGGTAGCGGAACATTCATTCAAAGTAACAGAAGCTGCTCAATTTTTAGGTGATGTTGAAGAAAATGCAGGAAATACGATTGATTGGCGCATGTTGTATGAAAAAGCGTTGAATCATGATTATACAGAACGATTCATTGGTGATATTAAAACACCCGTTAAATATGCAACAACAACGCTAAGAGAAATGTTAGCAAATGTTGAGGAATCATTATCTGAGAATTTTATTGTGAACGAAATTCCAGAAGAATTCCAAGATGCCTATCGTCGTAGATTATCAGAAGGTAAGGATGATACTTTAGAAGGTAAAATCTTGTCTGTAGCTGATAAATTAGATTTATTATATGAATCATTTGGCGAAATTCAAAAGGGTAATCCTGAATCAGTTTATACTGAAATTTATCAAGAAAGCTTAAAAACGATTCTTGAATTTTCAGATTTAGCGAGTGTTCAGTATATTCTACAAGAAATTCTTCCAGAATTATTAACGGAAGATTTCACAGATAAAGATAAAATTAAAAAAATAACCTTGGATATTATTAAGAAATAGAGTACACATAGGTTAAGGATTGCGTTGTATGCTAGAATAATGCATACAAGGTAGTCCTTTTTTGCTTAAAGAATAGGGAGAAATTAATGAAAACGGCAATTGTAACAGATAGTGCGTCATATATTGATCCAAAAGTAGCCAAAGATAAAAATATTATTGTTGTACCAATCACGGTTATTTTTGGGCAACAGACTTATTTAGAAGATGTGGAAATCTCTGCTTCAGAATTTTATCAAAGAATGAAAGATACGGATAAGTTACCCACAACGTCACAAGTCACAATGGGACAAATGCAAAGTGTCTTCGATAAATTAATTGAAGAGGGATTTGATGAAGTAATTTCAATTCATCTATCAACAGGTATCACAAGTTTTGTGGATAATTTACGTGCTTATTCAAAAACTGTGGAAGGAATTACGGTATATCCGATTGATTCTAAAGCAGCAAGTTCAGCAGAAGCCTTTCTTGTATTAAAAGCTGCTCAATTAGTGGCGCAAGGTGAGCATGCAGACACGATTGTACCTAAAATAGAAGCAATGCGTGAAACGGTGGGTATTTTCTTTGTTGTGGATAACTTGAGCCATTTACTTAGAACGGGCCGTATGACGAATGGTGCTGCGTTTGTGGGTAACTTATTACAAATTAAACCAATTCTGACCTTTAATCATGAAGGTCAAATTATCCCTTTAACTAAGGAACGGACAAAGAAGCGTGCTTTTCAACGGGTAATGGCAGATTTTTCTGATGCGATTAACTCAGTTGATTATCCAATTCGAGTAAGTATCGTTGATGCGAACAATCCTGAAGAGAGTACAAAATGGGTCTCATTTATTAAAACCAACTATCCTAATATTCCAGTTGAGGTTAGTCATATTGGGCCTGTTATTGGCGTCCATACTGGAGAAAAAACAATGGGTCTTATTTGGGGTCGTGATTATTTAGTTGATTAAGTTATTCTGAAAAAATAAGTGAGATAACGTGCGAAAGTATGTTCGGTATGCTAATATAATTAGTAGAGAATAATCATTTTTAAATGAGCCTGGGTAGGTTATTCCAGGCTTTTTTTAATTTCTAAAAATGATTGTATTGGAGGGGTTAACTTGATTGATAGACATGATGATGGCGTTTTTGACTTAGTTTCAAAGTACGAACCAACTGGAGACCAACCGAATGCGATTAAAACTTTAGTTGATGGATTAAATGATGGTAAAAAAGAACAAGTATTACTGGGTGCAACGGGAACGGGTAAGACGTTTACCATTTCAAATGTGATTAAAGAAGTTAATCGTCCCACATTAGTCCTTGCGCATAATAAAACATTGGCTGGACAATTATATGGTGAATTAAAAGAATTCTTCCCGAATAATGCGGTGGAATATTTTGTGAGTTATTATGATTACTACCAACCAGAAGCTTACGTTCCTTCAAGTGATACGTATATTGAAAAAGATTCCAGTATTAACGATGAAATTGATAAATTACGACATTCTGCAACAAGTTCATTATTAGAACGTAATGATGTGATTGTTGTTGCATCTGTCTCAAGTATCTTTGGATTAGGTGATCCAACAGAATATCGTGATCATGTTATTTCATTGCGTACTGGAATGACAATGGAACGTGATGATTTACTTAGAAAATTAGTCGATATACAATTCGAACGAAATGATATTGATTTTCAACGTGGTCGGTTTAGAGTTCATGGAGATATTGTGGAAATTTTCCCAGCATCTCGTGATCAAAAAGCTGTTCGTATTGAATTTTTTGGCGATGAAATCGATCGTATTCGTGAAGTTGATTCATTAACAGGTGAAGTTATGGGTGAACTTGAACACATGGCTATTTTCCCCGCAACGCATTTCATGACGAATGATGATGTGATGGATCATGCCATTGAAGGTATTGAAGTTGAATTGGCTGATCGATTAAAAGAATTAAAAGATGAAGATAAATTATTAGAAGCCCAACGTATCGATCAACGAACTACTTATGATTTAGAAATGTTACGTGAAATGGGCTATACATCCGGAATTGAAAACTATTCCCGCCATATGGATGGACGTAAACCTGGCGAACCTCCATATACATTAATTGATTTCTTTCCCAAAGATTTCTTGATCGTAGTTGATGAATCTCATGTAACCATGCCTCAAATTCGAGGGATGTACAATGGTGATCGCGCTCGTAAACAAATGTTAGTAGATTACGGATTCCGTTTACCTAGTGCACTGGATAACCGACCATTAACGATTGCGGAATTTGAAGAGCACGTTAATCAAGTCATTTATATGTCTGCAACACCAGGACCTTACGAAATGGAACGGACGTCAGATGTTGTTCAACAAATTATTCGACCAACTGGATTACTAGATCCAATCATTGAAGTTCGTCCAATTATGGGCCAAATTGATGATTTAGTTGGCGAAATTAATTTACGTATTGAACGCAATGAACGTGTCTTTGTCACAACATTAACCAAGAAAATGTCAGAAGATTTAACTGATTATTTGAAAGAGTTGGGGATGAAAGTTGCGTACTTGCATAGTGATATTAAAACGATGGAACGAACGAAAATTATTCGCGATTTACGCTTAGGCACATATGATGTTTTAATTGGAATTAACTTATTACGTGAAGGTATTGATGTTCCTGAAGTGTCATTAGTGACAATTTTAGATGCCGATAAAGAAGGTTTCTTACGTAGTGAACGTTCTCTAGTTCAAACAATTGGTCGTGCAGCTCGTAACGAAAACGGACGAGTGATTATGTATGCTGATAAAGTGACGGATTCAATGAAGGGCGCAATGGAAGAAACGCAACGCCGCCGTGATGTCCAAATGGCATATAATGAGGAACATCATATTACGCCAACTACGATTAAAAAAGCCATTCGTGAGTTAATTACGCCAACAAAAATTGAAGATAATTCAGGAACTGTTAAAACCTTTACCGAAACTGAATTTTTGGATATGGATAAAAAGGAACAACAAGATATGGTTGATCGCTTAGAAGGACAAATGAAAGAAGCAGCTAAAAAATTAGATTTCGAAACAGCTGCATCATTGCGTGATACGGTATTAGAATTAAAAACACAAATGTTATAAATAGGGGGATATTTCTTGAAAAATGATAAAATTGTGATCCATGGTGCGCGTGCGCATAATTTAAAAAATGTGGATGTCACTATCCCAAGAGATAAATTAGTTGTGATTACGGGACTTTCAGGATCAGGGAAAAGCTCATTAGCTTTTGATACACTTTATGCTGAAGGACAACGTCGCTATGTTGAAAGTTTATCAGCATATGCACGTCAATTTTTAGGGCAGATGGATAAGCCAGATGTTGACTCAATTGATGGGTTATCACCTGCTATTTCGATTGACCAAAAAACAACTTCAAAAAACCCACGATCAACAGTTGGGACAGTCACTGAAATTAATGATTATTTAAGATTATTATGGGCTAGAGTTGGACATCCAATTTGTCCAAATGATGGTCATGAAATCACGAGTCAATCCGTTGAACAAATGGTTGACCGTGTTTTAGAGTTAAAAGAGCGTACAAAACTTCAAATTTTATCACCTATTATTCGCAATAAAAAAGGACAACATAAAAAGATATTTGAAACGATCAAACGAGAAGGATTCGTCCGTGTTCGAGTTGATGGCGAGCTTCATGATATTGATGAAGAATTTGATCTTGAAAAAAAGGTCAAACACTCTATTGATATTGTGATTGATCGGATTGTTGTCAAAGAGGGCATTCGCTCACGTTTATTTGATTCATTTGAAGCAGCATTACGTTTATCTTCTGGCTACGCCACTGCAGATATTCTTGATGGTGATACAGATGGTGCAACAATTCAATTTTCCGAACATTATGCATGTCCTATTTGTGGATTTACAGTTGGAGAATTAGAACCACGTTTGTTCTCATTTAATGCACCATTTGGTGCTTGTGAAACTTGTGATGGTTTAGGAATGAAGTTAGAAGTCGATGAAGATTTAGTCGTTCCAGATCCAACTAAAACGCTAGCAGAAGGGGCAATTGAGCCATGGAATCCTATTAGTTCGCAATATTACCCATCGATGTTAGCCCAAGCTGCAGAAGCTTTTGGAATTCCAATGGATGTGCCATTTGAAAAGTTAACAGATGAACAACGTGATATTGTTTTGAATGGCGCTGGAACACGTGAATTTCATTTCCATTACGCTAATGACTTTGGTGGCGTTCGTGATGTAGATGCATTATTTGAAGGGGTTATTACAAATATTAGTCGTCGTCATACGGAGACTAATAGTGACTTTACGCGTGAACAAATGCGTAAATATATGACCAGCTTAACGTGTCAAACATGTCACGGTTACCGCTTGAATCGTAAAGCATTAGCCGTCCAAATTAATGGCCAACATATTGGTAAAATTTCCGCACTTTCAATTGGTGACGGCTTACCTTTCTTTGATAACGTTAACTTGTCAGAAAAAGAATCAATTATTGCAGCACCTATTTTGAAAGAAATTCGTGA
The DNA here is from genome assembly GCF_056782095.1 of Dellaglioa sp. CoH-56-MRSF-13. Next base: position 206,999 of record NZ_JBXAYC010000003.1, read on the forward strand.
CCGCTTAACATTCTTACAAAATGTTGGCTTAAATTATCTGACATTATCACGTTCTGCAGGAACACTTTCAGGTGGAGAAGCACAACGGATTCGACTAGCCACGCAAATTGGCTCTAATTTATCGGGTGTTTTATATATTTTAGATGAACCTTCAATCGGGTTGCATCAACGTGATAATGATCGCTTAATTGAATCACTTAAGAAAATGCGTGATTTGGGTAATACTTTAATTGTGGTTGAACATGATGAGGATACCATGATGGCTGCTGATTATTTAATTGATGTTGGTCCTGGTGCTGGTGAATTAGGTGGTGAAATTGTTGCTGCTGGAACGCCCACACAAGTTAAAAAGAGTCGCAAATCATTAACTGGACAATATTTATCAGGAAAGAAATTTATATCATTACCTGATGAACGACGTGCTGGCAATGGTAAGAAGATTCGAATTACCGGCGCAAAAGAGAATAACTTAAAAAATGTAACGGTCGATTTTCCTTTAGGTAAATTCATTTCAGTTACAGGTGTCTCAGGTTCCGGTAAATCAACTTTAGTGAATGGTATTTTGAAAAAGGTATTATCACAAAAGTTAAATCGAAATTCTGAAAAACCAGGTAAATATAAATCAGTTTCTGGTGTTCAAAATATTGAAAGTGTTATTAATATTGATCAAAGTCCAATTGGTCGAACACCGAGAAGTAATCCCGCAACTTATACAGGCGTCTTCGATAATATTCGTGATTTATTTGCGGAAACTAACGAAGCAAAATTACGTGGTTATAAAAAAGGTCGTTTTAGTTTTAATGTCAAAGGTGGACGTTGTGAAGCCTGCAAAGGTGACGGGATTATTAAAATAGAAATGAATTTCCTACCAGATGTCTATGTGCCATGTGAAATTTGTCACGGGGCACGCTATAACTCTGAAACACTTGAAGTGACTTACAAAGGTAAGACAATCTCTGATATTTTAGATTTAAAAGTTGGCGAAGCTTTGAAATTCTTCGAACCAATTCCTAAAATCAGACGTAAACTGCAGACAATTGTTGATGTTGGTTTGGGCTATGTTTCGTTAGGCCAATCGGCAACAACATTATCAGGTGGTGAAGCGCAACGGATGAAGTTAGCTTCTGAATTACATCGTCAATCAAATGGTAAGAGTTTTTATATTCTTGATGAACCAACAACTGGTTTGCATACAGATGACATTAAACGCCTACTTAGCGTTTTAAATCGTTTGGTTGATGCGGGTAACACAGTCTTGGTTATTGAACATAACTTAGATGTGATTAAAACATCTGACTATTTAATTGATTTAGGTCCAGAAGGCGGCGAAGGTGGCGGAACGATTCTTGCGACTGGAACACCAGAAGAAATTGCTGAAGTGCCTGAAAGTTATACGGGACACTATTTAAAACCAATCTTAGAACGTGATCGTGCGAGAATGAATAAATAAATTAAGAAGTCAGATGAAAATCTGGCTTTTTTTTATTCCTTTTTTTTTAAAAAGTGTTAACTTTAAAGAAGACATAAAATAAATTGGAGGAACGGCTGACCATGGGCAATAACTATAAGAGTGTTTTTGATATTATTGGACCTGTTATGATCGGACCATCTAGTTCACATACAGCTGGTGCCGCTAAAATCGGTAAGGTTGGATTTCAATTATTTAATGGGAGAATCACTAAATTAAAAGTTCGCTATTATGAATCATTCGCAAAAACACATCGCGGGCACGGGACTGATTTTGCGACCGTTGCTGGGGTATTAGGCTTTGAACCTGATGATGTCCGTTGCCCACAGTCAATTCAGATTGCGGAAAAAATGGGGATTGAGATTCAGTTTATTGAAGATGCACACCCAAGTCCAATTAACCATCCGAATAGTGTTAAATTAACGATTGAAAATGAGACAAAAAAAATCGAATTAATGGGTTGCTCAATTGGTGGTGGCACAATTGAAATTAGGGCTTTCACTATAAAAAAACAACAATTTTTTCCAAAGGGTAGTTTACCGATACTAGTGTTGGAAGCTAATCCAGTAAATAAAAATAAAATTCAAAAACAAATCGAAAAATCGACAACTATTGTTATGCAAAGTGAATCTGAGTTAATGCCAGAGGATATTATGTATGAATATGATTTATCCAAGAATATTACTGAGACTGATATTAAGCAACTGCGATTATTAACGCACAATCTCATTTATTTAAAATAGGAGGTTCCATCTTGTATAAAAGTATTGCTGAGTTAGTTTCAACTGCTAATAAAGAACACAAATTAGTTTCAGAATTAATGATTGAACAAGAAATGGCGCAATCAAGTGAAACTAGAGACGTTATCATTGAAAAAATGTCTGCTAATCTTGAAGTGATGAAGCAAGCGATTGAAAAGGGATCAAATGGTGAAGGCGTTTCTTCAGCAACGGGATTAACGGGTGGAGATGCGGTCTTACTACGGAAATATCGTGAGAAAGGGCACTCTTTATCTGGGGATGCTAACTTAGAGGCGATGCAATATGCAATTGCGACTAATGAAGTCAATGCTTCGATGGGACTTATTTGTGCGACACCGACTGCAGGTTCATCTGGAACGTTGCCTGGGGTTATTTTCATGATACAAAAACGATTAAATTTATCACATGAAAAGATGTTACAAGCTTTATTTACGTCAAGTGCCTTTGGAATGATCGTGGCAAATAATGCCATGATTGCCGGAGCGACTGGTGGCTGTCAGGCAGAAGTCGGCAGTGCATCAGCAATGGCAGCAGCTGCCGCCGTTGAGGTTACTGGTGGAACGCCGGAACAATGTGCAGAGGCTTTTGCGATGGGACTTAGTAATTTATTGGGACTGGTTTGTGATCCAGTTGCTGGATTAGTTGAAATTCCATGTATCAAGCGAAATGCAATAGGAGCCGTGAATGCTTTAACGGCAGCAGATATGGCACTTGCTGGATTATCTAACAAAGTACCAGCTGATGAAGTTATTATGGCTATGAAAGACATTGGCGAACGTATGCCGAGCTCGCTTAGAGAAACTGGGATTGGTGGATTAGCTAGTACACCAACGGGCCAAGCAATTAAAATGAAAATATTTGGTGAAACGATATAGGGTTGGAAACAACTCTTTTTTTGTGCGCAGATACAAAAGAAACACCAGGTATGTTATAATAATTATAGTAGATTTGGAGGAATGAATATGACAGATACGTTAGAGCTAGTTGTAATTACAGGGATGAGTGGGGCCGGTAAGACGGTCGCAATGCAAAGTTTTGAAGATTTAGGTTATTTTTGTATTGATAACTTACCACCAACTTTATTACCTAAGTTCTGGGAGTTGGTAAAAGAGTCAGGTAAAATTTCAAAAATTGCCCTTGTTATGGATTTAAGATCAAGAGCTTTTTATGATGAAATTATCGAAATGTTATCAGGATTTGATAACACTGAATTTGTAACCACTAAAATTGTCTTTCTTGACGCATCAGATGCAGAATTAGTTTCTCGTTACAAAGAAACAAGACGTGCGCATCCGTTAGCAATGGAAGGCCGTCTGATGGATGGCATTGAAAAAGAACGTGACTTATTAAATGATATTAAAACACAAGCACAATTAGTGATTAATACGACTAATTTGTCACCACGTCAGTTACGTGAAGAGATTTTTCATAATTTTGAAACCAGAGAAACAGCTAATTTTCATGTTGAAGTCTTATCATTCGGATTTAAATATGGCCTACCTATCGATGCAGATATCGTGATGGATGTCCGTTTCTTACCTAACCCACACTATATTCCAGAATTAAAACCACAAACTGGCTTAGATAAGGCAGTTTATGATTATGTGATGAAACAACCAGCTACAGAAGGTTTTTATACCAAATTTGAATCGTTAATTGAGTCAATTTTACCTGGCTACGAAGCTGAAGGTAAAACCAATTTAACGATTGCGATTGGCTGTACTGGTGGACAACATCGCTCAGTTGCTTTAGCTAAAAGATTGAGTGAAGAATTGAAAATTAACTATCCGGTGAACGTTACACACCGTGATATTAATAAAAGTAAAGAATCGGTCAATCGATCATGACGAGAAGTGGACATAGACCTAAGATAGTCGTTATTGGTGGCGGAACAGGGCTACCCGTTATTTTAAAAAGTTTAAGAGATAAAAATGCTGATATCACGGCGATTGTAACGGTTGCTGATGATGGTGGTTCGTCAGGTATTATCAGAGATTACGTGAATGTTGTGCCGCCTGGTGATATTCGTAATGTTATTGCCGCATTATCTGAGTTACCAGAAATATATTTAGATATATTCCAGTATCGGTTTGATACGTCCGATCGATTTTTTGCAGGACATGCGATTGGTAATTTAATTATTGCAGCACTAACTGAAATGAAAAATGGTGTTTTTGCTTCTGTCCAAGAATTATCAGAAATGATGAGAGTTGATGGACATGTCTATCCCGTTGCGGATGAACCGTTAGTATTAAATGCAGAATTTTCTGATGGCACTTTTTTAGCGGGGGAAGCAGAAATAACTGCCGCTAGAAAATCAATTAAGCGTGTTTGGGTAACCTCAAGTGAAAAAAGTGAAACTAGTGTGCCAGAAGCTGTACCAGAAGTTGTTCAAGCTATTCTTGAAGCAGACCAAATTGTCCTTGGACCTGGGAGTTTGTTCACAAGTATTTTGCCTAATTTAGTTATTGGTAATGTGGGTAAGGCACTGTCTGAAACAAAAGCAGAAGTTGTTTATATCTGTAATATTATGACGCAAAAGGGTGAAACAGAACATTTTACTGATGCTGATCATGTGCGTATTTTGAATGGGCACCTAGGTAAATGTTTTGTGAATACAGTGCTTGTGAATACGGCACCGGTTCCTGAAGGTTATATGGATAAAGAAAAATATGATGAGAATTTAATTCAAGTTGAACATGACTTTAATGGATTAAGGGAACAACATTGTCGAGTGATTTCATCTAACTTCTTAAAATTAAAAGATCAAGGTGTCTTCCATGATGGCAATAAAGTCGTTGAAGAATTAATCCGTTTAGTTGGTCGACCAAATCGCGAATTAAGACATAGAAAGACTATTTAGTACAGAGATAAGGTGAAAGAATGTCATATGCAAGTGAAGTGAAAAAAGAATTAACGACCCTCAAAGTCAGAAAAAATAATGCTAAAGCAGAGTTAATGGCGTTAATTAGAATGAATGGGTCTTTGAGTATTATTAATCATCAATTTGTTTTAAATGTTCAGACTGAGAATCCCGCAATTGCGAGACGGATTTATGAACTTTTAAATGAATTTTATGACATTACAAGTGAACTATTAGTTCGTCGTAAAATGAAATTAAAGAAAAATAATATTTATATTGTACGTTTAAAAACAGGTAGTGATTTTGTTTTAAAAGACCTGGATATCATTGAAGATATGCAACTTAAAATGGGTGTACCAATGGATCTGTTGGCCCATGATGATATGATGATGCGTTCATATTTACGTGGGGCATTTTTGGCAGGTGGTTCTGTTAATAATCCTGAAACAAGCCGTTATCATTTGGAAATTTACTCAGTCTATGAAGAACATAATCAAACAATTTGCGAAATGATTAATAAATTTGGATTCAACGCTAGAATGACTGAACGTCGAAGTGGTTATATCGTTTATTTAAAAGAAGCAGAAAAAATTGCTGATTTCTTGTCATTAATTGGCGCAACAACGGCTATGTTGAAGTTTGAAGATATTAGGATTGTCCGCGATATGCGTAATTCAGTTAATCGCATGGTTAATTGCGAAACAGCTAATATGAATAAAGTGGCGGATGCTGCGAATAAACAAATTGCTAATATTGAGTTTATTGCACATTCTGTTGGTTTAGGGCAATTACCTTCTAAATTAAAAGAAGTTGCTGAAACACGTCTGGTTCATCAAGAAGTTAGTTTGAAAGAATTAGGTGATTTAGTACCAGGTGGTCCAATTTCAAAATCTGGGATTAATCATCGGCTACGAAAAATTAACGAATTTGCTGAAAAAGTTCGAATTGGTGAAAAATAAACGAAATTTTAAAGAGGTGAGATAGCATGATAACATTTAAATATGATACGCAACTACTAATAGAAGGTAGTACATTAGACGAGGACCAATTGAACGATAAGATTTTACGTCAATTCAAAGGTGATAGTTTACTTGTTGCGGGAGATTCTGATTTAATGAAACTGCATTTCCATACGAATGCGCCGTGGGAAATATTAGAATATTGTGCTGGACTTGGAGAAATCTTTGATGTTGTTGTTGAAGATATGGTCAGACAATCTAAAGGATTAAAAGGTTAACCAAATAAAATACGCATATAACTGATAGCTTTTATCTTAGCTATTAATTATATGCGTATTTTTTATTTATCTAAATATGATTTTAAGGTAGCTAGATCAATTGATTCATCAAAAATATGGTCGTCAACGATAACGGTTGGTACAAATTGAATATTTGCGTCGTTAGCTTCAGCGATAATTGAGTTAATGTAAGTTTTATCAGAAACGTCAGTTAAACTAAAGGTCTTTTCCATATAGGCAGCAACCTCATCCAGTGTTAAGTCTTTCCACGTATCTTGCGTTTTAAATAATTCAGTTATTAAATCGTAAGATTTTTGCGGATTATCTAAAGGAAGATAATGATGAGCAACATTACCACGTTGTAAGGATTCTTTTTCTTTATCAAAAAGTTTGATGACACGTTTTACACGTCCGTTTGCAACATAAGAATCTAAAGTCTCTTTAGATTTTTCGAACCATTCTTTTGAGTAGGGGCAACGTAGGTTAATAAACTCAATAATTGTTTTTGGCGCGTCAGAGTTACCAATCACAAGTCCAAAGTCCCGATTTACTTTTGAAGCATCAATAATTGAAATATCCATTTTTATCAGTCCAGTCTTCATTTATTAGCGTCAGTATAGCATAAGACGGGTTCATCTGAATAATTATCCGCTCAAAAAAAGGACACTAACAAAAGTTAACTTGTTAGTGTCCTTAAACGTTAAAGCTTATTTAAGCCCTTTTTTGTTAGTCATAATTTTATCAATCAAACCGTATTCTTTTGCTTGATCAGCAGTCATAAAGTTATCACGATCTGTATCTTTATCGATAACTTTAATATCTTGACCAGTTGCATCAGCTAAAATTTGGTTAATCAATGTTCTTGTTTTCAAGATATGTGCAGCAGCAATTTCAATTTCTGTTGCTTGACCTTGAGCGCCACCAAGTGGTTGGTGAATCATAATTTCTGAGTTAGGTAATGCAAAACGTTTACCCTTTGTACCAGCAGTTGCCAATACACTGGCCATTGAAGCAGCCATACCCATAACGATTGTTTGAACATCAGCATTGATGAAGTTCATTGTATCGTAGATAGCTAAACCGGCTGAAACAGAACCACCGGGTGAGTTAATGTAAATTGAAATATCTTTTTCTGAGTCTTGAGCGTCTAAGAAAAGTAATTGAGCGATAATAGCATTTGCCATATCATCATTAACTTCACCAGATAACATAATGATTCTGTCTTTTAAAAGACGAGAGTAGATATCATAGGCACGTTCGCCACCGGCAGATTGTTCGATAACTGTAGGAACCATATTCATAGTTAGAAACCTCCGAATTTATTATTATTTACTTTTTTTATATTAGCATTTGAACTAATGTAATGCTAGTTTAAACCCTTGGTCAAAAAAGGTCAAATAAAATAAACTAAATTTATTCTTTAGTTTCTTTTAAAATAATCGCATCTGATGACCTTGTTTTTGAACCATAGAGTAGGTTCCCTGATAAATGACGAACCAAGTAGCCAGAATAAGATACTGAAAGGGCTACAGGTGGTTTAATAGGTGTTACAGAATGTTGCGTTGAAACAAAAGCGATTGGTGATTTATCTGTTACTTTTTTCTTAACCTTACGAGGTTTTTGTTTTTTAGGTGCCGAAACCTTAGGGGACACAGGTTCTGCATTTTTTCTGGGATCCATTGGATTCACAGGAGCTACACGAGAATCTTCACTATCGCTTCGCGGTGTTGCTTTAATTTGTTTGGGTACATACATGGATAAAATGAACAAGTTAGCTACGATTGAGGCTAAGGAAATTCTAGTTAGGCGGGATGTTCTAAACTTTTTATGCATTAGTGATATCCTCCTGACTATCTGTTCGAATAGCCACAACCATATTAGCAAATATCTCCCAATCAGAAGCTAATGGTGGACTATTCCAGATTAGGTAGCGACTGGGGACATCTGCCATCAAGAAGTCAGAAAGGTAAATATCGGTTTGATCTGTTAATTTGTAGTTAACTTCCAAATTAAAGAAGGGCATTGAATCAAGATTTTTGTGAATTAAATCATTGTAGTTACTCCCTTTTGAAAAATCAATTGTTATATGCACCGGTTTTGAAACGGTTGGTAAATCAATATAACGAATGAATAAGAAAAGATATTCTGATTTTAAACGGGCCATGTTAATGTTTTTTTCTTTGAAAATATCCGGTACATTCGTTGTTAAGTTAGTTATCAATTGGTCAACGAAGATATAAAACCAACTATAATTTTCTTTTAAAATAGTATTATCTACGGCAACTTGCCAACTAAAATCAATTTGGGCACTATGGTAACTAGAAAAATGAATACGAGATAATTCGTCAAATAATGTCATATAACTTTGTTCACTTAATGTGATATCAAAGAACTTTTGTAAGTCTTTAATAACAAAATTATTGAGTGATTCAATTTGTGAAAAGAAAGATGAGTTATTAAATGTAACGTCAACAATGTCTTCCATATAAAGGAAATTTAGAACAAATACTGTTTCAATTGATAACTGTTCATCCGTAAGTCCATTAATACCTGGATTTTCTTGAAGACAGTCTTGAATATTGGACATGATTGAGTCTGAATTAGCAAAATTAACATCAGCAAAACGATTAGTATCATTTCGATTAGAAGCTAAACTTTGTATGAGAACAGCTGAAAAATACTTTAGTTTCAATAATTGTATTTGTGTGAGATCAAGATTTAAGCTAGAAATTAATTGGTTAGAAAATAAACTAGAATTACGATCAACTTCTTCATTAAATGGGAAGTTGTAGTTCTTATAGACAGCTAAATAAAGGTTATAAAAAAATAAGCGAATATTTTCTTCAGGACCTACTAATTGGAAGTTTTTAGTGATTTTAAAGCCTAATTTTTGTAACATATCATCTAAAAATTTCTTGGTCCGATAACCAGTTGCTTCACTTAAAAATAACGATTCGGTGAAGGATTCTATACTAAAATTAGGGTTAGTAAATAGCGCATTCAGCATCAAAAATTGAGGTGACTGCTTAGCGTATAGAAGTAATAGGTGATCGATGGAATCTAAGCCATTTTTTTGTAGACTTACTTTGTTATTGCTAACTTTTAATAAATAGTAATCGTCTAATCCTTCAGTGACAAGATCTTCTTCTAAAGACTTGATAGTTGTTGCTGTATAATATTTTGACCATTTAAAATGTTTTTGGATGTCTGTTTGCGAAGCAGATTGGTCATAAGTATTCTCAAGATAAGAAAATAATTCTAACTTACGAATATCATCTTTGTTAAATATAAAGTCCATTTATCGCGATTCCTCCTCATTAAAGAGTATGTACTATCCATTATAGGGGAATTGCCAACGGTTTGCATATAAATCTAGAATCAATAATTATCATATTTTTAAAAAAATTGACAAAAGTGGTGATATAAAATAACATGTCATTAATATATGTATTCAAATTATAGAAATAACAGAAGAGTAATTTTTTTAGACAGGGAGAGGGAAATCTTTATGAATAAAATAGTATTAAGCGCCTTTGTAACACTATTAGGTCTCTATATGACTGCATCTGAGGCAACGATTCAAGCGGCGAAAACTAATCGTGGTAGTGCGCAATCCGATTTGTCTATGGATTTTCAATCTGGAGCAACAACAGTCGATTTTGCTTCTTCCCTTAGTTTCAATACAACTAAAATTGATTCGAATGATAAAAAAAGTTATGCCAAAGCGCAAGATATGGCAACAGGGGCAAGCACACCCAATTACGTTCAAGTTTCAAATTTTAGCGGAACTGAAAATGGTTGGGTGCTTGAAGCTAAACAGAGTCGCCAATTTGAATCTGAAGAGACGCATAAATCGTTAACGGGTGCCTATCTTAGTTTTAGTAATGGTGAACTTGTTTCCATTTCTGCGGATAAAAAACCTGGATTTTATAAGAAAAATTTTGATTTGTCTGTAGGAGCTAATAAAGTAGTCGTTGCCGCAAAAGGTGATGAAGGATACGGCACTTGGGTTTACCGTTTTGGGAATGAGGCAACTAAAGGAAATAGTATCGCTTTGAATATTCCCCGTGAGGCAACTAAGATGACAGATGTCTATCGTAGTGAAATTACATGGTCATTAAATGATGTGCCATCAAATGAATAATAATGAAATGATAACCACAAAATTTATTAAAAGATTCGGCTATTTATTTTTATTCAGTATTTTATTTTTATTCGGAGTGGACATTAAGCAGGTTAATGCCAGCCAAGTTGACTTTTCTGTTCAACCTATGATATCTGACTATCAATTAGATAAGAAAAAAACTTATTTTGATTTAAAAGCAGCACCAGGAACTAAAACACAGCTGAAAATTAAGGTAGCTAATCTTATTGATAAATCACTAACGTTTGAAGTCCTCATTAAGGATGCAACAACAAACTATAATGGGGTTGTGGAGTACGCGGAATCACAAAGTAAAGTATTGGCACAACAGCCGTTCTCAGTGGTAAAAGCAGTTAGAGCTCGTCAGAATCGTATAACTGTTCCTGCAAAAAGTGAAAAAATAGTTACTTTGGATGTTGCGTTACCCAATACGACTTTTGCAGGTGTCGTTGCGGGAGGTATATCGGTGATTGAAGACAATGATGCTCAGTCTCAAACAAAGTCAGAACGAGCGGTTATTGATAATCGTTATTTATATACGACTGCGGTAATATTCCATGGAGAACAACCTGTAACTAGCGCACAAGTAAAATTAAAAACGGTTGATATCACACAAATTAATGCACGTAATGTGATTGCTGCGAGATTTGAAAATCAGAGCGCTATGTTTTTAAATAAAGTTCAAATAAATACACAAGTCAGACGGTTAGGTAGTTCAAAAGTATTATATCGAGCAAGTAATAAGGACATGCAAATTGCCCCAACCAGTGCGGTTACCTTTCCAATTCCATTAGCTGCTGGTGAATTACTCAAAAGTGGTACCTACGAACTTAGTGCAGAGATGACTTCTAAAAATCAGGCATGGCATTTTAAACAGAAATTTACGGTAAGTGGATCAAAAGCAAGAATATTGAATGAGAAGGATGTTACAATCGATCAAACAAATTACTGGATCTATTGGATATTACTCTTGTTCGTACTGATAATCGTTAATGTTTTTGTTATATTATGGATTAATCGAAGATTAAAAAGAAAGTATCAACAAAAAATTAAATAATTTAAATGAAAAAGTTATTAATTAAGGGATATTATCTTTTAATTAATAACTTTTTTATTTTCAAATATTTTTAAAAAGGTAAAAAATGTGATTTAACATTGTGCACCATTGAAGATACAATATGTACATAATAATTGTAGATGTAGTATGTACATATTGTATCTTCACTTTACTAAAAGTTAATGGGAATTGTTAGAAAAATAGGGGATGACAATGACTTAACGATATGATAGTAAGACCAAATAAATAAGATAATTAAGCATTAGAGAGGGATAAAAGATGAGGAAACATAACAGTAGAACAAAAGAATGGATTTCAGCAACACTTATAACAAGTGCTGTTTTTGCAGGATTATTTGCTGGGGGGGCCAGTCACAGGGAACCTAGTGTATTTGCTCAAACTGATGAGAGCAGTATGTCAAGTGAGTCATCAGATAACGCCACAAGTGAATCAGGAAAAAAGGCGATATCAAGTGATTCTCTAAAAACTAAATCAATCACAATAAAAAAAAGTGAATCAAAAACAAAAGCTAAACCGTCAGCAAAAGCTAAACTAAGTACTAGAGCAGCTGGGTATGTTGGACCAGCAAATGATGTATTTCCTGATGATTACTGGGATACAACAAAAGATTATTCAGCGGAGTCAGCAACGGCATTTGTTTCACAGTCGGGTTCACAGAATAAACCTGGCGAACCTGTATTATATTTTGGAAATAATTATTTTCCTTTTCAAATGAATGAGTTATTAAATAATGATCCCGTCAGTGGTCTTAATAAGTCTGGTTGGGCCTACATGTTTGATACTGGAATAAATCCTGTTCCAAGGAAATCTTATGGAATTATTATTAATAATAGTGTCCCAGGTAATCGTGGATACGGGTTGGTATCATCCTTTTCATCAATTCCTTATACAATTGAATCTGCAGTTAAAGGTAAGGATATCACTGGATATCAACTTTTTAAAAATAAAACAGGTACTGGATTTAAGGCAATTATGTATGATACAAAGTATAAATTAAGTTATACATTTGAGGAAGTTTATGATGCTAGTGGCGGTGTTTATAGCTATTTTAGTATTACTAACAATGACACAACGGCTCGTGCAGTTGGAGCTATTGAGGGCGTCGATACATTCGTTGATGAGGATGCTGTTACCATTGAAAGCTTAGGCCCGGATGAAGGATTCAAAATGGTTGGGTCAGCACATAGTTTAAATTTCAAATTAAATGATCCAAGAAATAATACCAAATTAGGTGGATGGACGAATTACACAGGCGGAGATGAACCAAATGTTATGAATACTGGTTATTTAAATAATTATTTCAATGGTGGTGCACTTGGAACTGGAATGGAAAAATCACCACATAATAAAATTATTGCCGTTTCAAATATTAAGAATCCAGATAACCCATTTAAAGGCGATAGTGGGTTCATAATAAAAGCTAATCCGAAAACTTTGGAACCAGGAGGAACACTCGTAACGGGTTCTTATCAAACTTATAAGGAAGCTGTTGCACCTGTTGCAAGTGTAAAAGAACAAACGATTAATGCTTATGCAAGTCAAACTAATAGGCCTAAAGTTTTAGGAACGGTTTTAGATAAGGATGGCAGTAAAGGTTATATTCAAATTACCTATCCAGATGGGTCAACGTCAGGAACAACAGAGAATGTGTACGACACAGGTAAGGTAGATACTAGTGCTGATTATAGTGCAAACATTGACACTTCTAAATTAAAATTAGGTTCAAATAAGATAATAGTGACAGCTGTTGACGATAGTGAAGTAGAACAGTTAAAACCTGTTACGGTAACAGTCAATCTTTATAAATTAGGTGCAACTGCTATCCCACAAACAATCAAAGTTGGCGATACGGTTAAGACAGGCGAAACGGACTTAATTAAGAATTTAACAATTATTAATCAACCAACAGTTAATGCACATACCTTAAAAATGGATACAACAAATCCATCAGGTAAGCCACTTGATAATAAAACAGCAGGATTTTACATTCAAGATATGCTTTTAACAGATACTGCAGTTAAACCAAATGAAATCGCAAAAGTAGCTGTACCCGTTACCGTAACTGATAGTGATACTGCATTTGACAAAACTTCTGCTCTTTATGCCAAGGGATTTGAATTAAAAACAGCGGATATTCAAAACTTATCAACTGGTGATTTAGATACATTAATCTTGAATAATAGTAAAGCTAGAGGCTGGCTGATAGCGACGGGTGCCGAATCTAAAGTTAGTGTTAAGTCAACAGAACTTAAACCAACTTCAGGTGATGGTTTTTATAAAGCAGTTATCCAAAATTCTGATGGTCAAACAAAAGAAATTGTGATTACTGTCTCAGGTGGATTAAAAATTACATCAGCACCTACTGCAACTGACTATGGTTCTTCCAGTGGCGTGATATTACCTTACAGTGGAGAAAATTTTGATCTCCAACGTAGTGATTCTAGTACCAATAGCAGTGTGAATATTTCTAATGCAGGTAAACAAGCTTGGACATTAACTGCTCGACTTACAAAAGGTTTGACAGATAGTGCTAATGATAAGTTAACTGGTGTTTTGGAGTATGTAAATTCAGCTAATGGTGTACAAGATATAGAATCAAGTAGTGCAGAAGTTGGTTCAGGACAGTCTGAGGCAACTCAAGAAGTCCGTTGGGATAAGGATAAAGGAATTGTCGCTCAACTTAACGGAGGTAATACATCACTTAAAGCTGGAGCCTATACAGGGGAAATAACATGGACACTAGAGAATACACCTTAATGTTATAGTTTCTAATTTAATCTTAAATGATTTGAATATTTTTAGCAGTTTAATTATGAACTAAATAACAATCCCAAATAATAGTAAATCCATATCAATACTGCTAAGTATTGATATGGATTTTTTTAATAAAAATTAATGATAACTAAATTTTATTCGTATTTTAGTGGCTTAATAATTTTCGTTTTATGATGAGATAAAACTTATGAATAATTATTATTTGTTTAATTTTCAAATATTTTTAAAAAAATAAAAAATTTGATTTAACATCGTACACCATTGAAGATATAATATGTACATGTTAATCAAAGACAAAGCATGTACATGTTGAATTTTTAACTTTGCTAAAAGGTATATTTGATAAAAGTTAATAGAAATAGCTAGATAAATAGGGGATAGTAGTGAATTGGCAATATGTTAGTGAAATCAAATAGACTAAATTGATAAAATAATTAATAAGTTAAAAGCAAGGATTGGGGAGGGCTAAAAAATGAGAGAGTATAAAAACAGAAAAAAAGAATGGGTTTCGGCAACAATTATGACAAGTGCTGTTTTTGCAGGATTGTTAGCTGGGGGAGCTAGCCATAGAGAACCTAGTGTGTTTGCTAAAACCGATGAGAGCAGTATGTCAAGCGAATCATCAGATGAAACATCAAGTAAGTTAACGATTAAAGAATCAAGTGAATCAGAAAAAAAGGCGCTATCAAGTGAATCTGTAGAAACTAAATCAACAACTAAAAAAAGTGAATTAAAAATAAAAGCTAAATCATCAGAAAAAACTAAACGAAGTACTCGAGCTACCACTCGAGCAGCTGGATATGTTGGACCAAAAGATGAAATTCTACCTACTGTTAAATGGGAAACAAAAGATTACGCAGCTGATGTAGCAAAGACGTTTGTTTCACAATCGGGGAGATCTGATAAGCCTAATGAACCAGTTATGTACTTTGGAAATAGTATTGAACCTTTTCAGCCTAGTGAACTGACGAATAATAATGACGCAGATAGAGCAAGCAATAATAGTTCACCTAATTTACCATCTTGGTCATATACGTATACTACCGGAAAAAATCCGCGTCCATCGATTATACACGGGCTGATTATGGGCGACAAAATAGCTCGTGGTTATAATGTGAATGAAGCTTACCTAGACAACGGTATTTCTGGTATCGAGGGTGGACTTTTAGATGGGTCAATTACTGATTATCATCTTTATAAAAATAGTATGAACACGGGATTTAAAGCAACTATGTATGATAGTAAGTACAAAGTTAGTTATACTTTTGAATCAGTATATGGTAGGACTGGTGGTATTTACCGTTACTTTAGTATTACAAATAATAATTCAGATTCACAAAAAATAGGTGCCTTGGAAACAAATGATACTTTTGTAGATTCTGATAAAGTTCCTTTACAGAGTATTGGACCTAATGATGGCTTTAAAATGATTGGGGATAGTACTAGTCAGAAGCATGTTTTGGATGTGAGATTGAAAGATCCAGAGTCTAATGCTACTTTGGGTGGTTGGACAAATTATACGGGCGGTTCTCAAGATAAGATTCTAAACCCCGCTAATTTTAATAACTACTTTAAAGGGGGGGTAGCCGGGACAGGTATGGAAGGTTCAGCAGCAAACACTAATATTGGAATTGAAAATATTAGTAATCCAAGTAAAACAATTGGTGATGATAGTGCGTACATTATGAAAGCTAATCAAGTTGATTTAGCTCCAGGTGCAACACTTGTTAATGGGTCTTACCTTACTTATAAAGAGACAACACCTAGTACTCCTCCCGTTGCGACAGTTAAAAATACAATAATTAACGGTTACGCTGATCAAAAAGGTGTTGAGATTACAGGAGATGTTACTGATTCAGATGATACAAAAGGAAATATTGAAATCGGGTATCCAGATGGAACGTCAGAAAAGAATCCTTACGATACTATTACAGTGGATGTGAAGAATCCTACACCGTATTCTGTACCAGTTAATATGTCTAAACTAGGTCCAGGTAAAAATGAACTATTAGTTACGGCAGTTGATCCAGGTAATAACCGTCAAGAAAAACCAGTTACTATAACTGTTAACGTATTCAAATTAGGCGCAATTGCTATCCCACAAACAATCAAAGTTGGCGATACGGTTAAGACAGGCGAGACGGATTTGATTAAAGATTTGACAATTATTAATCAACCAACAGTTAATGCACATACACTAACTGTTGATGGGACAAATCCATCAGGTAAACCACTTGATAATAAAACAGTAGGATTTTACATCCAAGATATGCTTTTAACAGATATTGCAGTTAAACCAAATGAAATCGCAAAAGTAGCTGTACCAGTTACTGTAACTGATGATGACACTGCAACTGATAAAGTCTCTGCCCTTTATGCAAAAGGATTTGGCGTAAAGCAGGCAGATATTCAAAAATTAACAACTGATGAGTTGACTGCATTAATTCTAAAGACTAGTGAAGCTAAAGGATGGTTGTTAGCAACTGGTGCTGAATCTAAAGTAAGCGTTGATTCAACGACACTTAAACAAACTTCAACTGATGGTATTTATCAGGCAGTTATCAAAAATTCGGATGGTTTAAAAAAGACCATTAACATTGAAGTTACAGGTGGATTGAAAATTACAGAAGGACCTGGGGCAACTAATTACGGTTCTTTTTTAGGTGTTACGTTACCTTACAGCGGAGAAGACTTTAAAGTTCAACGTAGTGACCCTGATCCTCATGTTAATAGCGTACAAGTTTCTAACGCGGGTAAACAAGCTTGGACCTTAACAGCTCAACTTACAACACCGTTAACGGAGCATAACGATGCTAACGTTAAGTTAAATGGTGTATTGACATATATAGATGCATCTGGTCAATCGCAAGATATAGAATCAAACAGTGCAGAAGTTGGTTCAGGGCAATCTGAGGTAACTCAAGAAGTAAGTTGGGCAAACGACAAAGGAATTATCGTTCAACTTAATGGAAATAACCCTTTGCTTAAAGCAGGGGACTATACAGGGGAAATAACATGGACATTAGCGGATACGCCACATTCATAAACCTTGTTTAATTAATGTTAATCGTTAGCATATTGCTAATATTAAAAACTACCAAAATCTTACGAGGGGAGAAAATACGATGCTAAAAAGAAGTACAATTATGGGGATTCTTTTAGGAAGCATGGTACCTGTTGGTTTCGCCGTAACGCAAGTTTCAGCAAGCGATACAGTGGGCTATCAATCGCATGCGACTATTGAGTTAGTTGGAAGTACTGATGAAACACGACCTGTTAATCCAATTAATCCGACGGATCCGGTAAAACCAGTTAGACCTGTTAATCCGGGGACGCCAGGTCCGTTATCGATTGATTACGTTTCGAACTTACAATTCAGTCAACAAAAAATTTCTGGTAAAGATAGTGTTTATTATGCACAACTTGACCAGTTAGCTGATAAGAACGGTAAAGTCGGAGATTATCCAAACTATGTTCAGATAACGGATAACCGTGGGTCAAATGCAGGGTGGAAATTAACCGTTGCACAGACCAATCCATTTATGAATGGTAAAAATAAATTAGATGGAACGGTTATCACGTTGATGAATGGTGTTGTTAATGGTAGTAACCTGCATAGACCGACGGATAGTCAAGCAGCAATTAAGCCAGATGGTAAGGCAGTTACTGTGATGACAGCTAAGTTGGACAATGGTATGGGGACCTGGACGGATCGTTTTGGTAAAGATAATACAGCTGCTCAACAAAGTATTTCATTGTTTGTTCCAGCTGAGTCGAAAAAAGTAGCAGGGGCTTATAAGTCTGAACTAACATGGACTTTGACAGATGCTAAACTATAAAAAAAGAGATTAGGGGAAATATATATTATGAAAAAAACAAATAAATTATTATTCGCTGCATTACTTGGATTAGGTATTACAGGAACAGCTGTTACAACAGCTAACGCATCAGAAACAAAAGATTATGTATCACATGGTAACGTTGAATTGACTAAAAATGACGGAACAACAGACCCTGGTATTACTGATCCAACAGATCCAGGACATACTATCGATCCAACAGACCCAGTGAACCCAGGTACTGGTGGCCCATTAGCAATTGACTACGTTTCTAACTTTAACTTTGGTACACAAAAAGTAACAGGTAATGATACAACATATAACTCGGAATTAGTTGCAGCAACAACAGATAACCCAACAGCTGGAACTAAAAAAGACCTTGCAAACTTCTTACAAGTTTCAGATAACCGTGGTACAGTATCTGGCTGGAAACTTTCAGTTCAACAATCAAAAGCATTTACAAGTGAAACAACAAAATCAGTATTAGATGGCACAACAATTACGTTATCTAACCCTGAAGCAAATAATGCTGATAAAAATGGTACAAAACCAGCACCATCAATTTTAACAGATAACCTTGCAATTTCTTCTGCATCAGGTGATAAAGTTGTTATGCAAGCTAAAGATGGCGAAGGTTCTGGTACTTGGGTTGAAGCATTCGGTAATGCAACTAAAGACGCTGATAAAGCTAAAGCTTCTGTTAAATTAGCTATCCCTGGTGATAGCAAAAAAGTCGCAGAAAAATACACATCAGATTTAACATGGACACTTACAGACGCTAACTTATAAGAATTAATTCTATCAATAAAAAAAGGTTATTAATTAAAAGGGGAAATTAAAATGAAAACAACTAAAATCGTAACAAGCGCAATTATTTTATCAACATTAGGTTTAACTGCAGCACCAGCTGTACATGCCGCAGACCATACAGAAAATTACACATCATTAGGTAAGATTGGTTTTACAGAAAATGATGATAAAACACCACCCGTTAACCCAGTTGATCCAGATAAACCCGTTGATCCATTAGAACCAACTGTTCCTCCTGTTAGTCCTGGTACTGATGGACCATTATCAATTGATTACGTTTCTAACTTTGATTTTGGTGAAAACAAAATTTCTGGGGACGATACAACTTACTACGCTGCACCTGTCAAAGCAGTTAGTGGTGCTAAATATGCTACTTACTTACAAGTAACGGATAAACGTGGTACTAATGCTGGTTGGAAACTTTCAGTTAAACAAGAAAAACAATTTAATGATGGCTCAGCAGATTTAGATGGTGCAGTATTAAAAATGGGATCACAAAAATTAAATTCTAAAAATATGGATAGTGTAACTAATGCAACAACCCCAGCTATAGCCGATGCTACAATTACAGCAACACCTGGTAGCGCTGTTGAAGTCTTGAATGCAGCTAAGGGTCAAGGTATGGGTACTTGGACAGATTCATTTGGTGTATATGATGCAGATGCTACAAAGGATACAGCAATGAAGGCTGTTTCATTAGCCGTACCTGGTAATTCAGCTAAAGAAGCTAAACCATATACCACTGATTTAACATGGACAATTACTGACGCAGGGATGTAAACCTGTATCAACTAGGTTATTAAAAAATAGAGGGAATCAATAAAAGGGGAAATTAAAATGAAAACAACAAAAATCGTTGCAAGTGCAATTGCGTTAACAACATTAGGTTTGACTGCAGCACCAGCTGTACATGCCGCAAATAATACACAAACATATAATGAAACAGGTAAAGTAGGTTTTGTCGCAGGAAGCACAAGCCCAACAAATCCCACAGATCCAATCGATCCAACAAATCCAATTACACCAGATCCAGATCCAGATCCAATCAAACCTGGTACAGATGGACCTTTATCGATTGATTACATCTCTAATCTTGATTTTGGTGCTGATCATAAGATTTCTGGTTCTACAGAAACTTACTATGCACAACCAATTTCAGCTACAGATAGTAAAGGTGATAAGGTTAAACGTGCTAATTACTTACAAGTAACTGATAACCGTGGTACAAATGGTGGTTGGAAACTTTCAGTAAATCAAGATGCCCAATTTAATGATGGGACTTCTGAGTTGGCTGGTGCGCAATTAAAAATGACCGGTCAAACATTTAATTCTTCAAATATTGGTGACACGACAACAATCCCAACTGCTTTAAATAGTGGTGTTATTACACCAACTGTTGGAAAAGATGTTGAAGTTGTAAGTGCTGCTAAGGGTCAAGGTATGGGTACTTGGACTGATTCATTTGGCACATATGTCGATGGAACAGATACAGATGCTTCAATGAAAGCAATCTCATTAGAAGTACCTGGTAAAACAGCTAAATCAATTGGAACAAGTTACAAAACTAACTTAACATGGACATTAACAGACGCAGGTCTATAAAAAGATTAGAAGTAAGTTAAACCAAAGGGGAAATTAATTATGAAAAAAGCAGCAATTGCAACATCAGCACTTTTAGCAGTTACGTTATTTTCAACATTAGCACCTGCAGCACATGCTGCCGATATTACAAAAGGCACAACAGGTGATGTTAACTTCGTAGCTAATCCAGCTACTGGGGCAGGCGAACTTAAGCTAATCAGTGCACCGAGTGTTGATTTTGGGGATCAAGAAATTAGTGGATCAACAAAAACTTATGAACAAACGTCTTTTGGCGCTAAACCAGAGGATGCTAATATCCAAGTTGATGATAACCGTGGCTCAAATGTCGGTTGGAATTTAACAGTTGCAAATACACAATTTGCCACGGCAACGGGTACGGCACTTGATGGTGCTAAGTTAACCTTAACAAATGGTTCAATTATTAATGGTAATGGGGCAAAGTTTGTGGCTAATCCTGCAGCAACTATGCTTTTAGATGGTTCATCTAAAGCTGTTCCAGCAGTAGATGCAGCTAAAGATAAAGGTATGGGGCCTAACACATTACCTGTTACTAAAGCAACTTTAGAAGTACCTGGTGCAACAAGTAAATTAAATGAAAAATATACATCAACAATTACATGGACATTAAAAGACGCAGCATTATAAAATGCAGAAAGGGATAGGTTAAAACAATGAGCTTGAAAAAAAATATACGACTAGCAGTAGCCATTGTCCCCCTCCTTGCATTTTCGATGATGGTAAATTCAGTAGCCGATGCAGCAGTTGCAACTGATGGAAAAACTGCGATATCATCAGCTAACTTAACATTACTTGAAAAGTCTGGTCCTGTTGATCCGTTAGATCCATCAAAACCAGTGCACCCACTCAATCAAGTTACGCCAACAACTGGAGACTTAAGAATAGATTATATTTCTAGTTTTCATTTTGGGGCACAGGATATCTCGGGGAGTAATAAAACCTACTATGCAACTTTTGATAAAGTAGCTGACATGACTAACCGTCGTGACTCAAGTGGAGTGTGGGACACACAAAACCTAACAGATAAAGATTATTATAATGTACCTAATTACGCCCAGGTCACAAATAATACAACGGGTAATTGGTCATTAGGTGTTAGTAACACTGTTTTTAAAAGTCCTAGCGGGAACGTGCTTAAAGGTGCTGTACTAAATATTAAGAATATCGAAGCACATAGTGAAAATCCAGGTTTAGGGCTAAGCGGGGACTTACCAGGTAACGTTAAACTTACAGGAACTGGTGGTACTCCTGTTTCGGTTGTTAGTACGACAGATGGTAATAGTGATAATCCGTTCGGTACTTGGACACTTGCTATGGGTACTGATAAAGCGGGAACTAACTCTACAGGAAACGATGCAGTGTCGTTATTTGTTCCTGGTACCACTGTGAAAACAAAAGAAGCTTATACATCAACGTTGAAATGGACATTGATAGCGGCTCCATAAAGCTAATTTGAAAAGAAAGAGGATTTTTACATTGAATAAAAAATTTTTTGGAATCATAATGGCGTTTGTGGCAGGATTGGTTTTATTTAGTGGACAAGTTCAAAAAGCGAACGCTGCTGAAATGAACTTTGCCGTTACTGCAAATCTTCCAAGTAATCAAGTTGATAAGCGCCAAACCTATTTTAATTTAAAAATGAAGCCTAATCAGAAACAAGATGTTACTGTCACATTGAAAAATTCGACTAATAAAGCAGTTGTCGTAATGGCTGAGGCAAATACAGCTGTAACCAACGATAACGGTGTGGTTGAATATAGTCATGTGAAACCAAAACTTGATAAAACAATGGTAAATCCTCTATCTTCAATTGTTAAGTCGGATAAAGAAGTGACAATTCCAGCCAAGAAAAGTGTTGTGCATACGTTCCATATCACAATGCCCGCTAAGAAATTTAATGGCGAAATCGATGGTGGATTATACTTCTATGAAAAGATCGACAAAGATAGTGAAAAAAAATCAAAGAGTAACGTTCAAATTAAAAACCGTTATGCATTTGTGATTGGGACAACGTTAACTGAAACAGATGATGTTGTTAAACCTGATATGAAATTACTTAAAATTGAACCAGGTTCAGTTAATTTCCGTAATACATTGAAGGTAAATTTACAAAACCCAACAACAACACCTATTCGTAATTTAAAGGTAGCCGGAAAAGTCTATTCAAGAAATGGGGATGAAGCCTTACATGCTTCAACCACTTCGAATATGACAATGGCTCCCAATACGAATTTTAATTATGGTATTTTTTGGGACAACCAACCCTTTAAACCTGGTAAGTACCGTCTAGAAATGACGGCAACTTCTGGTGTGAATAAGTGGAAATGGACTGAAAACTTCACAATTGATGGCGCAACGGCAGATAAATTGAACGAAAAGGCAGTTGACTTAGAAAAAGATTATACAATGTGGTATATTCTTGCAGGAATCTTCTTACTTCTACTTGTATTATTGATTATTTGGTTCTTAGTTCGTCGTAATAAAAAAGATAAAGAAGAAGCTGTCGCAGAAGCAAAACGACAAATTTTATCAGAATTACAAACTGGTGAAAAAGAAGATAAGTAGTCGAAATGGGTGAGGTATGGTTATGGGGAAAAAAATAACGAGTACTTTAGTAATTGGTCTTTTGGGGTTATCTTTTAGTTTAGGTGCATTCGGTAATACCGCAGAAGCGGCTAGTTATACAAGTGAAATGGGAATTGAATTTGTAGGTAAAATGCCAACAACTTCTCAGGTGACACCAGATCCAGACGGGAGAACACCTGTCTCAAAGAATGTTGCATCGAATCAAAACAGATTACCTCAAACCGGTGAAATAAAAGGATCAGGATTATCAATGATAGGATTTATTCTTTTATCAACCGCAGGATTAATTGGATGGGTTAAATATAACGATTCAAAGCAATCAAAATAAAGAATAGTTAAAATTAAAGTAGGCTACCTTCGTATTTATATGAAGATAGCTTATTTTTTTTGCTTATTATCTAAGTCCAATTTAGTTAAAATTAAAAATATACTAGTGGTTAAATTTGCAAAAGAAAGCGTTAACATGATAAGCTGTGTTTAAGGTATTAATAAAAAAATAAATATAAATATAAGGAGGTATTAGTAATGCTCTAACTAATTTTTTTATGGAGGGCCTGTATCAAATAATTGTTTATAAACCAAAATAGAGGAGATGAATAAAATGAACAAAGTAGAAATGAGTCAGACAAAGAAGAATGTGATTAAAACGGTAGCGGTGGTTGGATTATTGAATTCAGTAATGATTTTAGGGGTAGCTAATAATTCCGTAGATGCTAGTAACCATGAAAAGCAGGTGGCGACAGCTAAAGTAGGTACGAAAGAATTAGGTGTTATTACAAGAGGCTCAATGAAAGTATCTGGAACGGGTGCAAGTGGTCTACACTTACAAGGTAATAATACAGTGACAACAGGTACATTAGATTTTGATTATGAAGGAAAGTCGATTATTTCGGCAGGAATTAATGAATCGACAGACTATGTCTTGTCAGTTCCTTCAGAGTTAGTTCCACTTTTTAACCATGATTCGTTCAATAATTATATAACAGGAAATTTCCAATTTAATAACGGAAGTAAATATACGTATAATAAAAATGATATCCGAGTTGAGGATAATGGTAAAACATTACGAATCAAAAATCCATCTCATTCTTGGATTGCATTTGCCGACTTCAAAGTTCATTTATCTCTTGATATTGGGCAAATGGTAACAGATACAGGTATCAGAGTAGCGGACGCAGAAAATAACTCAAGTTATATATTTAATAGTGGTTTAGTAAAAAATGGTGCGCCAATTGATTGGGACGTGTTGGGTTCATATAATGCTTCTGACACGTTGCCAACATATCACCTAGACCCGGGTTGGGCACTTTTGAAAGAAATTCCAACCGTTGAAACAATTTTTGATACAGATACAACGGTATCAGGTCGTGGTGTTCCAGGTGCTAAAATTGAAGTTAAAGTTGGCGATAAAGTTATAGGGACAGGTATCGTTGATGAAAATGGACTTTACGAAGTTACTATTCCTAAACAACATGAAGATACAACAGTTAGTGTTCGTCAGAATACAGGTGTTGGTTGGAGTGATGTGAAAACTACGGTAGTTAAGCATAAAGATGTTACGATTGCTAAACCAACTGTTGATTCTTATTATCAAAGTGATAAATATTTAACAGGTACTGGAGAAACAGCTGGAAATACAATTATTATTGCTGATGCAAGCGGTAATGAAATTGCTAGAACAGTCGTACAGTCAGATCTTAGTTTCTCTGTACAAATTCCAGAACAAGGAGCCTATACACTTCTTTATATAACTGAAACAAATGGGACAGAAATAAGTCTTGCAACGGTAGTTCCAGTTCGTGAAGGGTAACCAAAATAAACTGTAAATTGGCAAAAGTAATTCATCATTTTTTTTGATGAATTACTTTTGTATTAAAACAAAATCGATAAAGCGGTTACTTCATAAATTAGATAAATATTTTTTAATTAAAAAAATATGTTTACATTTAAATAGATTATAGGTAAACTGGCTATGTCGCAGTAACCAGATAATAAGTTTGCGATTAGGTTACAGCTAAGTTAACGAATAAATCTATTAGGAGGGACTAGGGGGTCACAACTAATCAGCTAGACTAATGAGTTAAATATAGTAATGTTAGGTATAAATAGGCAGCAACTATAGGGGGAGGACTAAACAATGAAAGGGCATAACAGTAATAAAAAAGAACGAATCTCAGCAACGTTAATGACGGGAATTATCTTAGCAGGAGTGATGACAGGTAGCATTGTTAACGTGGTTAACAATGAGGGCCCAGGAACTTCTGTCCAAGCTAAAGAGCTAGATGAAACCGTTAAACCTCAAACAGCATCTTCTGAAAAAACAACCGAAAAAAGTACATCGATAAAAGCAACAAAAGAAGAAATAACAAGCGAAGTAGCAACTAAAGAAGAAGTAACGAAAGCACCAACAAAAAAAGTAGCAACGACTAAAAAAAGTGAGACAGCAGTACCAGCTGCTGGTTATGTTGGTCCATCACAAGGGGCCATTAATACTCAGTGGAGTACTACCGATGTGGCATCAAATTCTAAAAATGAGTATGTGTCACTTACAGGAGGCGGGAAGTTAGTAAATGGTGTTCCAACAAACAACGCGGGAAAAGCAGATGATACAGCGACTCCTGTTTTATATTTTGGTAATGCAGCATTTAATTTCCAACCAAGTGCGCTGACAAATAACGATTCTTACAGTGAACAGGGTAATGCATCTAGTTGGGCATTTACGAAGGTTGGTGCCAGTGGAAGAAATCCTAATCCAAGAAAGTCTTATGGAATTATCATTAATAATGCTATTCCAAAAGATCGTGGATATGGGTATGCAGCAGAAAGTAACACGACGCCTAATACAATTGAAAGTGCTGTAAAACTTGGACCAATTACAGATTACCATCTTTATAAAAATAATGATGGTACTGGATTCAAAGCTACAATGTACGATGTAACATATAAGGTGAGCTATACATTTGAAGAAATGTATGATGCAGCAGGTGGTATATATAGTTATTTCAGTATCACAAATAATGATACTGCAACTCGAGCTATTGGTGCAGCTCAGGGGGTCGATACTTTGGTTGATAAGGATGACGTCCCTGTAAAAAGTTTGGGACCTAACAATGGATTTAAAATGGTAAGTGATAAACATACCTTGAATTACAGATTGAAGGATCCCGGTAATAATACTAGCTTGGGTGGTTGGACTAATTATTCAGCTGGGAAAGCTACCGGTACTGGTATATTAGATATATCAAATATAAGTAGTTATTTCAAAGGTGGAGCTGTAGGAACTGGAATGGAGACATCAGTGCTTGATAAAATTATAGCTATCAACGACATTAGTCAGCCAGATACTCCGTTTAAGGGAGATAGTGCTTTTGTAATAAAAGCTAATCCTAAAACGTTAGCCCCAGGAGAAACATTAACGACAGGTTCTTACTTAACTTATAAAGAAACGACACCAAGTATTCCACCTGTTGCAACTGTAACACCATCAACAATTAATGCTTATGCGGATCAAACAGATTCATTTAAAATTGTAGGTAAAGTTTCAGATGAAGATAGTACAAAGGGATACATTCAAATTAAGTATCCAGATGGGTCAATATCATCGCCAGCAGAGAATACTTATGAAACAACAAAAGATGGTGTCGATTATTCTGCAAAGATTGACCCTACAAAATTAAAAGTAGGTGCAAATAAAGTTATAGTAACTGCGATTGATGCTGGAGGTACCGAACAATTAAAACCAGTTACCGTAACTGTCAACTTATTCAAGTTGGGTGCAACTGCTATTCCACAAAAAATTGATGTTGGCGGAACCGTTACAATAGATGAAACAAAATTAATCAAAGATTTAACAATTATGAATACTAATAAA
Source organism: Dellaglioa sp. CoH-56-MRSF-13 (assembly GCF_056782095.1). Next base: position 234,051 of record NZ_JBXAYC010000003.1, read on the forward strand.
CATACATTAGAAATTGATCCTACAAATCCATCAAATAAACCACTTGATAACACAAAAGTTGGTTTCTATATACAAGATATGATTTTGACGGATACGGATGTGACACCTAATGAAACTGCTAAAGTTGCCGTTCCTGTCAATGTAATAGATGGTGATACCGTCGTTGATGGTGATTCTGTAGTTTACGCTAAGGATTTTAGTACGGACAGTAAATCTATCTCGGGATTAACAGAGACTAAATTAAATGAGTTCATATTAACAGAGAGTTCGGCTAAAGGTTGGATACTATCAACTGGTGCTGATTCTAAAGTTACAGTTAAATCAACGACACTTACACCAACTTCTAGTGCTGGTGACTATGAAGCAGTTATTGTAAATGCTCAGGGTGTTGAAAAAACGATTAAGATCACAGTTGCAGGTGGTGGTTTAGCAATTACTGCAGCCTCTGATGAAATGACTTTTGGTTCAAAAGATGGGGTAATGTTGCCTTACAGTGGAGAAAATTTCAATCTTCAACGTACTGCTGAAAATACTGTATCAATTTCTAATCTAGGCAAAACAGCTTGGACATTGAAGGCTAGCGTTTCAAAACCTTTAACAGATGGATCTAACACATTGAAAGGTGTTTTGAAATATATAGATGCAACTGGAACTGCACAAGATTTAGATACTGGTAGTACAGAGGTTGGTTCAGGTCAGACAGAAGAAACTAAAGATGTCACTTGGGCAGCCGATAAAGGTGTTGTTGCTGAACTTAATGGAAGCAACATGTCACTTAAAGCAGGTAAGTATGCAGGGGAAATAACATGGACACTAACGGATGCGCCTTAATCCTAATCCTTGCTTAATTAACGTTAATCATTAGCATTTTGCTAATATTATAAAAACATCAAAATCTGACGAGGGGAGTAGATACGATGATAAAAAGAAAGTTAATTTTGGGAGTTCTTTTAGGTAGTATGGTACCGGCTGGTTTTACCGTAACGCAAGCTTTGGCAAGCGAAACAGTGAATTATCAGTCGCATGCAACTATTGAATTCGTGAAAAATACTGACGGTACACCGCCAGTTGATCCAACAAATCCAACTGATCCGTTAAAACCGGTTAAACCAGTTAATCCTGGAACAGATGGACCATTATCAATTGATTACGTTTCGAACTTACAATTTAGTCAACAACAAATTTCTGGTAAAGACAGTGTTTATTATGCACAACTTGACCAGTTAGTTGATAAAAACGGTAAGGTTGGGGAATATCCAAACTATGTTCAAGTAACGGATAATCGTGGTTCAAACGCAGGCTGGAAACTAACTGTTGCACAGACCAATCCATTTATGAATGGTAAAAATAAATTAGATGGAACGATTATTACGTTAATGAATGGAACAACTAACGGAAGTAGTAATATGAGTCAGCCGACAGCTAGTCAAGCAGCCATCAATCCAGATGGCAAAGCAGTTACTGTGATGACAGCCAAGGTCGACAAAGGTATGGGAACATGGACAGACCGTTTTGGTAAAGATAATACAGCTGCCAAACAAAGTGTGTCATTACTTGTTCCAGCTGAATCAAACAAAGTAGCAGGGGCTTATAAGTCTGAATTAACATGGACTTTGACAGATGCTAACTTATAAAAAAGGTTATATAAAGGGGAAATAAATGATGAAAAATTCAAGTAAATTATTATTAAGTACATTATTAGGCGTAGGTGTGACAGGTGCCATTATGACAACTGCTCATGCATCTGAAACACAAACATATACATCACACGGTAAAATTGAATTGACTAAAAATGATGGTACAACAGATCCTGGTATTACGGATCCAACAGATCCTGGACATACTATTGATCCAACAGATCCTACAAACCCAACAGATCCAGGTACTGGTGGCCCATTATCAATCGATTATGTTTCTAACTTTAACTTTGGTGCTCAAAAGATGTCAGGTAACAACGAAACATATGACTCTCAATTAGTGACAGTTAAAGATGCATCCGGAGCTGATAAAGATCTTGCAAACTTCCTACAAGTTTCAGATAACCGTGGAACAGTAGCAGGTTGGAAACTTACTGTTCAACAAGCAAAAGCATTTACAAGTGAAACAACAAAATCAGAATTAGATGGGACAACAATTACGTTATCTAATCCTGAAGCAACTAATGCTGATAATAACGCATCAAAACCAAAACCAACATTAACAAATAGCGTTGACATTTCAGCTACATCAGGGGACAAAGTTGTTATGCAAGCAAAAGATGGCGCAGGTTCTGGTACATGGTCTGAATCCTTTGGTAACGCAACAACAGATGCTGCTAAAGCCAAAGCTTCTGTTAAATTAGCTATCCCTGGTGATAGTAAAAAAGTTGCAGAAAAATACACATCAGATATTACATGGACACTTACAGACGCTAACTTATAAAATCTAAATTAGTCAATAAAAAATAAAAATGGTTATTAATTAAAAGGGGAAATAAATTATGAAAACAACTAAAATCGTTACAAGCGCAATTATTTTATCAACATTAGGTTTAGCTGCAGCACCTGCAGTACATGCTGCAGATTATACATCAACAGGTAAGGTTGGATTTATGGAAAATACAGATCCAACAACACCCGTTGATCCAACGGATCCAACAGGCCCAGTAGGCCCAACGGATCCAACAGACCCAGATAATCCTCAACCAGGAACACCTGGCCCATTATCAATTGATTACGTTTCTAACTTTGATTTTGGTTCAAAAAATAAGGTTTCTGGAGACGATACAACTTACTACGCTGCACCTGTTAAATTAGCTGATAAAGATGGTAAAGAAGTTACAAGAGCTAACTACCTACAAGTAACAGATAAACGTGGATCAAATAAAGGCTGGAAATTGTCAGTTAAACAAGTAAAACAATTTAACGATAGTAAGACTGATTTAGATGGCGCACAGCTAAGTATGGGAACACAAACTTTAAATTCTAAAAATATTGGCGGAACAACAGATCCAGCTATAGCTAAAGCTACAATTACAACATCAATTGGTGCTGACGTTGCTGTCTTAGATGCTGGTAAGGATCAAGGTATGGGGACTTGGACAGATTCATTTGGTGTCTACGATGCTGATGCTACAAAAGATACAGCAAGTAAAGCTGTCTCATTGAAAGTACCTGGTAATTCAGCTAAAACGGTCGGTTCATCATATACAACAGATTTAACATGGACATTAACAGACGCTGGTTTATAAAATTAAGTCATATCACTTTCTAATAGGCTACAAAAAAATAGGGAATTAAAAAAAGGGGAAATTAAAATGAAAACAACTAAAATCGTAACAAGCGCAATCGTATTAACAACATTAGGTTTAATTGCAGCACCAGCTGTAAATGCAGCAACAGTAGGATCACTTCCAACAAAAGGTAGCGTTGGTTTTACAGATAATACAGATCCAACAGGTCCAGTTGATCCAACAGATCCAACAGATCCAGTTGACCCAACAGACCCTCCAATTAACCCAGGAACAAATGGTCCATTATCATTAGATTATGTTTCAAACTTTGATTTTGGTTCAAAAAATAAAGTTTCTGGTAGTGATACAACTTACTACGCAGCTCCTGTTGAAATAACAGATTCTAAAGGAACAGCAAAAGAAGTAGCTAACTACTTACAAGTAACAGATAACCGTGGATCAAATGCTGGTTGGACAGTTAATGTTAAGCAAGAAGGCGCATTTACTGACGGTACAAAAGAATTAACTGGTGCTCAATTGAGTATGAAAGATCAAACATTTAATTCAACAAATATGGATGCGACAACAACACCATCAATAATTGGTGATAAAGATAATAATAGTGTCGTTGCTCCTACAGTTGGTAGCGATGTTAAGGTTGTTACTGCTACAGACGGTCAAGGAATGGGAACATGGACTGATTCATTTGGTAAAGATGCTAAAGCTAAAGCCGTTTCATTAACAGTACCTGGTAAAACAGCTAAAAATCTTGGAACAATATATACAACAGATTTAACATGGACATTAACAGACGCAAACTTATAAAAATTGGGTTAACAAAAGGGGAAATAAATTATGAAGAAAACAGCAATTGCAACAGCAGCACTTTTAACCGTTACTTTGTTTTCAACAGTAGCACCAGCAGTACATGCTGCTGATGTAACATTACCTTCATCAGGTGATGTCAACTTTGTAGCTGATCCTGCTACTGGAGCTGGAGAAATTAAATTGACAAAGGCACCAAGTGTTGATTTTGGAGATCAAAAAATTAGTGGATCAGATGCAAAATATGATGCAGCTACTATTACAGATTCTATCGTTGTTGATGACAACCGTGGTTCAAATGAAGGTTGGAAATTAACAGTTGCCAACACACAGTTTACCGGCTCAAAAGAATTAGCTGGGGCTAAGTTAACATTGACGCCTGGAACTGTTTCTAATAATAATGGGGCAAGTTATAATGCTACCCAACCAACAGCGGATATGGTTTTAGACGGATCTAGTCAAAGTGTTGCAGTAGTAGATGCAGCTAAAGACATGGGTATGGGTACTAACACGTTACCTGTTACTAAGGCAACCTTAGACGTACCTGGTGCATCAACTAAATTAAAAGAAAAATATACATCAGTAATTACATGGACGTTAAACGACGCACCATTATAGGATGCAGAAAGGGATAGGTTAAAACAATGAGCTTGAAAAAAAACTTACGACTAGTAGTAGCCATTGTCCCCCTCCTTGCAATTTCAATAATGGGAAATTCAGTGGCTGATGCAGCAGTAGCGCCTGATGGAAAAACTGCAACCACAGCGGCTAACTTAACATTACTTGCAAAGTCTGGTCCAGTTGATCCATTAGATCCGACAAAACCAGTACAACCAATTAATCCAGTTACGCCAACTACTGGTGACCTGAGGATAGATTATATTTCTGATTTACATTTTGGTACTCAGAAAATTTCAGGAAATAAAAAATCTTATTATGCTGCTTTTGATAAAGTAGCTGATTTAACAGGACATCGTGATGAAGCTACAGGTGAGTGGGTTATAGATAAGCTCACGGATGCAGATTATAGGGATGTACCTAATTACGTTCAGGTTACAAATAATACGACAGGAAACTGGTCGTTGACGGTTAGTAACACATCATTTAAAAGTGGTGCTAATGAACTTAAGGGTACTGTGCTTACAATAAAAAATGTAGCATCGAAAACAGATAACGGAGATCCTGATGCCGGTTTATTTACCGATAGTATATTATTAAAAGGTGACGGTGCATCATATCAAGTAGTAGATCCAACTGCCAATACTAATCCCACAGGGACCTGGACAATAGCAATGGGTGATGCAACAACAGGTAATAAATCAGCGAGATTGGATGTGCCTGGCCCGGCTGAAAAAGTAGCTGGTGAAACATATACGTCGACATTAAACTGGACATTGACGGCGGCTCCATAAAGTTAATTTGAGAAGAAAGAGGATTTTTACATTGAATAAAAAATTTTTTGGAATCATTATGGCGTTTGTGGCAGGATTAGTTATATTTAGTGGACAAGTTCAAAAAGCGAATGCTGCTGAAATGAACTTTGCTGTTACTGCAAATATTCCAAACAACCAAATTGATAAGCGCCAAACGTATTTTAATTTAAAAATGAAACCGAACCAAAAGCAAGACATTACTGTCACATTAAAAAATTCGACTAACAAAGATGTTACTGTAATGGCTGAAGCAAATACAGCGATTACAAATGATAACGGAGTGGTTGAATACAGTCACGTGAAACCAAAACTTGATAAAACAATGGTAAACCCTCTATCTTCAATCATTAAGTCAGATAAAGAAGTGACAGTACCGGCTAAGAAAAGCATTGAGCATACATTCCATATCACAATGCCCGCTAAGAAATTCAATGGCGAAATTGACGGTGGCTTGTACTTCTATGAAAAAATTAACAAAGATAGTGAAAAAAAATCAAAGAGTAACGTTCAAATTAAAAACCGTTATGCCTTTGTTATTGGGACAACGTTAACTGAAACTGACGATGTTGTTAAGCCTGATATGAAATTACTTAAGATTGAGCCCGGATCAGTTAATTTCCGTAATACATTGAAGGTAAACTTACAAGATCCAACAACAACACCAATCCGTAACCTGAAAGTTGATGGAAAAGTCTATTCAAGAAATGGTGATAAAGCACTACATGCTTCAACCACTTCGAATATGACAATGGCTCCAAATACAAACTTTAATTATGGCATTTTCTGGGATAACCAACCCTTTAAGCCTGGTAAGTACCGTTTAGAAATGACGGCGACTTCTGGGGTACATAAGTGGAAATGGACAGAATATTTCACAATTGATGGCGCAACGGCAGATAAATTGAACGAAAAAGCGGTTGACTTAGAAAAAGATTACACAATGTGGTATATCCTTGCAGGAATCTTCTTGCTATTACTTCTATTGTTGCTCATCTGGTTCTTAGTTCGTCGTCGTAACAAAAAAGATAAAGAAGAAGCTGTCGCAGAAGCAAAACGACAAATTCTAGAAGAATTACAAACTGATAAAAAAGAAGATAAGTAGTCAAAATAGACGAGGTATGGTTATGAGAAAAAAACTAATGAGTGTTTTAATAATTAGTCTTTTGGGGTTATCTTTTAGTTTAGGTGCATTCGGTAATACTGCAGAAGCGGCTAGTTATACTAGTGAGGTTGGAATCGAATTCGTTGGTAAAATGCCAGAGAAAACGAAACCAACCACACCGACAACAAGACCAACAACAACGTCCCCCACGACGCCAACAACTTCACAGGTAACACCGGATGGGAAAACACCTGTCTTAAAAAATGCAGCAAAAGGTCAAACCAGTTTACCTCAGACTAGTGAAATGAAAGAATCAGGACTATCAATGATGGGCCTTGTTCTGTTGCTAGCTATGGGATTAGTTGGCTGGTTTAAAAGAAATTATGCAAAATAATTAAAATTTAATAGTTTAACTAAAAAGAGTTTTTCCTCGTAAAAATACGAGGAAAAACTCTTTTTTTATTGCGATATTTATTAAAGGTTCTATTACAACTGTTGTTGATAAATATATTACAGAGCCCTTAATTTAAGAGGTTGGGTTTTTGCTTAAATATTAAATTAGATTAACGTTATGGTTAAATCACTTTGAAGTAATGTTGAAATTATGATAGCATAAAAATGTTGTTAATGAAAAAATAGATTAAAGTAATAGCATTTAAGGGTAGTTTTATCCCACAGTATATTCACAAAATATTAAAAGGGGATAGTATGGGAAAAATATATATAGAAATATTAGCGACTATCGGGATACAAATAATACCCTTTATATTTATCATAGATGGATATATCCATAGAAATGGTATTGGCTTAAATAATGGTGATGGGTTACTTGTTTTAGGTGTTTTATTATTATTTGGAATGGGTATTATATATACTATTACGTATTTATTAGATGTAATGATTAAAAGGCATAATAAGTACTTAGTACCTAAATTTAAATACTTATTATTAATGTATTGGGTATTTCTAGATGTTATTATAGTAATTTATTTAAGTTTTAGAAATTTCTTTTAGAGTAGGAAAATCAAATTTTTCATCAACATTCGGGAAAAGGTAAATATGTTGAGGTATATAAAATAAAGGAATAGCCATATTATGCTGCGGGTTCATTTAACCCTATTTATATTCATAAAATAACATCATATTAAGGAGCTAAAAATGTTGAAACTTTTAAAAAATTCCAAAGTATTACATTCATTTTTTAATATTATATTTATTATAGAAACTTTTAGTTTATTTCTTGATACTGCATTTTCATTAGGCGGAATGGGAAGTCAACATATAGATCTATTCCTTTCAGTATCAAGTATAATCGTTCTTTTACAATTTTTTATGCTGATTGTCCAATTTAATTATTTCGATAAAATAATAATAGTAATCCTTTCAATGTTTAATATTGTATTAAACGCAATTATGTTGATCATTGAGATTAATAATGATTGTTATCTTCCTACATTAGAATCCTTCCTGGTAGCTATTTTGATTTCACTGTTCTTTATATGTAAATACTATAAATCAGGAGAAACTAAATGATTAGAAAAGTAATCAATTCAAAAATAATAGCAATCAGTTTAAATATAATATTAATGATTCTTGCAATTATAATGATTGTTCATGCTCTTTCAGGTAAATTCTATAGTGAAGATGTATTCATGTTATTAGTAGGGAACATTGAGATAATTATGATTTTATTACAGAATAAATTATGTAAATATCGTGGTATTATAATACTATCAATTTTTAATGTGATTTTAAATGTAACTCTATCAAATTTGGTTTATACAGACCCGTTAGTTTGGGCTTGTTACATTGGGTCAATTATTTCTATCTTCTTTATGATTAAATTCCCAAAAATGACTTCGTATTAAAATGGGTGATTACGGTAAAAAGAGCTAAACAGAAAATCCTATCTCTTAATTGAGGTAGGATTTATTTTTTATGAAACGTAATGGTAACGATTACAATCCAACTATATTAACGATTTTAATTTATTATTGATTGAACTAATTTTTTTCTACTATGTTGCTTATTATATTTTGTAGTGTGGTAAGAACGCCATGGCTATCTTAAGAAACATGATATATAATTAATGTAAGCGAAAACAAAAAACCTTATATCAACATATAAGGTTTTTCAAAAGAAAATATTTTAATTTTAACGATGCGCCATGAGGGAGTCGAACCCTCAGCTCAAGAACCGGAATCTTACGTGCTATCCATTACACCAACGGCGCAGTATAGTTAATAGTTTAGCTGAATTACGTAAAAAAAACAAGTAACGAAAGCGGAGGTTGAGAAATAATGGCTATTGAACAGAAATTTAAGCAACAACAAACGCAAATTCAAAAACTGGCAATGACACCAGAGCTCCAACAATCAATTAAAATGTTGCAATATAATATAGAAGATTTACAAGAATTTGTCACTGAAAAAATGATGGAAAACCCTTTGATTGAAGCTGTTGACGACAATCAGAGAATCCAAGCAGGGGAGTCTCGTTATAAAGTTAATCTAACAACAAATGGTGATACTGATTATATGAATTCAGTCAGTGATGATGAATCACAATCTTTATTGGATTATTTATTGGAACAAATTTATCTAACGATGCGTCAAACACCGCTTAGAAAGGTTGTTCTTTACTTAGTAGATTATATTGAACAGACGGGCTATTTTAATGCTAATTTGGATGATTTAGCAGAAGAATCAGGAATACCACCCATTATGTTATTAGATGCGTTAACCTTGATTCAACGCTTAGATCCGCCCGGTGTTGGTGCACGTAATTTACAAGAAAGTTTAATGTTACAGATTGATTCTGACGATTTAGCGCCTGAATTGGCATATACAGTCATAAAAGATGATTTTGATAACTTTGTCGATCGTAAATGGTCGGACATAGCAAAAAAATATCGTGTTAATCTTTCAGAAATTCAAGAAATATCAGATTTTGTTCGCACATTATCACCTAATCCAGGTGCAGGATTTGGGACAACTAGAATTGGTAAAATCTATCCAGATTTAGTTTTGAAAAAAAGTAATAATGAATTAACATTATTCAAAGTTCGCGGTGCACAGCCTGAAGTTGTTTTTCAACAAAAATATTTTGATGATATGTCAAAAGACCAAGATCCTGAAGTAATCAAATATTTAACTGAAAAGAAACGGGAATATGAATGGCTAGTTCATGGCTTGAAACAACGAGGCGATACCATTTTAAAAGTAGGACAATATATTTTGAAATATCAGGCTGACTTCTTCACTGATAAAACCAAACCAATTAAGCCATTACTTTTACGGGAAGTTGCAGCCGCTTTAGGTGTTCACGAATCAACAATTAGTCGAACCGTTAATGATAAGTACATTGAAACAGAATCTGGTGTTTATGAAATAAAATCATTCTTTGGACAAATCGCAAATAAGAACAAAAAGAATGCTGAAGAGCTATCTTCAAAAACGATTATGACAACTATGCAGACTTTGATTGAATCTGAAGATAAAACGAAACCTTTCTCTGATCAAAAAATAGTTTTACAATTAATGAAACAAAACATCGATATTTCGAGACGAACAGTTGCAAAATATCGTGAAAACCTGAACATTCCATCGTCATCAGCAAGAAAACGCTACAAGGATTAGGAACAATTATGACCTTATCTCATATATCAAACGTCAATTGCTGACATGGCAGATAGTCGTTTGAAGTGCTTGCAAAGTATGAAACAACCTGATATAATTTGTCTTGTAATAAAGGTATGAAGACACTTTGATTAATGCAGAATGTTATCGTGCTTTGTTTTTTTAGAATTAATGGGTCATAATGCGACACTGTGGGACAAATAATGCCCCATAAGAGAGCAGGTGCAGTATGCATCATGAATTAGAGTGGATCGAAGCAATTGCACCAGACATGATTAAAGTTTTAAAACAAAGATATTTTGTTTTAAGACAGATTGAATGGATGATGCCTGTTGGTCGCAGAATGTTGGCAGCAACTTTAAATCTAAGCGAACGCGTTATGAGAACCGAAACAGATTTTCTGCGTAAGCAAGAACTTATCGTCGTTGGTAAGTCAGGAATGACGCTAACGGATAGAGGTATATCAGTACTACATGGCCTTGAAAAAGTGATGGATAATTTAGTTGGTGTTCGACAGGATGAACAAGAGTTGAGTCGAATTTTAGGCATTGAACATTGTTTGATTGTATCAGGCGATTCCGATGAACAACCTAAAGTTTTAGAGTCAATGGGTAAGAGTCTAGCTGCTAAGTTAGCACTCTTATTGCCAGAAGGTAAAAATTTAATTGCGGTAATGGGTGGCACAACGATGGCTCAAGTAGCTGATCAGTTGACAACACGTCTTTCAATTAAGCGCGATTTAACTTTTTTACCAGCCAGAGGTGGTGTTGGTGAATCAGTAGATATACAAGCCAACTCGATTAGTGGTAAGATGGCATTACACACAGGCGGCAAACATAGAGCCTTGTATGTACCTGAACAACTAAGTGAGAAAACGTACGAGCCTCTTCTTGAAGAACCGAGCATTCAAGAAGTTTTGAACTTAATCAAGGAAAGCAATGCTGTAATTCACAGTATTGGAGAAGCAATGCATATGGCTAAGCGTCGTGACATGTCTAGTGGTATAATAGACATGTTGAAAGAGGACAAAGCTGTAGGTGAGGCATTCGGATATTTCTTTGATGCTCAAGGCAAGGTCGTTTATAGGATTCCTCGTATCGGTTTACAAATAGAGGATCTCACGCACATAAAATGTATTTTCGCAGTTGCAGGTGGCCATTCTAAGGCCGAAGCAATTGTGGCATACATGAAACTTGCACCTAAACAGACGTGGTTAATCACGGATGAGGGTGCCGCAAACTCGATTTTAAAAAAGTAGTGTGCAAACACGCTTTTTAAAATAAATAAATCTTCATTTCCTAAAGGAGGAAATTTAAGTATGTCAGTAAAAGTTGGTATTAACGGTTTTGGCCGTATTGGTCGTTTAGCTTTCCGTCGTATTGCTGAAGTTTCAGATAACATCGAAGTTGTAGCAATCAACGATTTAACTTCTCCATCAATGTTGGCTCATTTATTAAAATATGATACAGCCCATGGTAACTTCGACGCAGAAGTTAGCGCAACAGATAATGGTATTGTTGTTAATGGTAAGGAAATTCCTGTATATGCAGAAGCAGATGCATCAAATATTCCTTGGGTTAAAAACAATAATGTTGATATCGTATTAGAATCAACTGGTTTTTACGCATCAGAAGAAAAAGCTTCAGCTCATATTAAAGCTGGCGCAAAACGTGTATTAATCTCAGCTCCTGCTGGTAAAATGCCTACAATCGTTTACGGTGTAAATGATGACATTTTAACTTCAGATACTAAGATTGCTTCTGCTGGTTCATGTACTACTAACTGTTTAGCACCACTTGCTGGCGCTGTTAACGATGCTTTCGGTATCGAAGTTGGTACAATGACAACAGTTCATGCTTACACAGCTACACAAAAATTACAAGATGGTCCTGACCGTGGTGGAAACTTACGTGCTGCACGCGCTGCTGCAGGTAACACAATTCCTCATTCTACTGGTGCTGCTAAAGCTATCGGTATGGTAATCCCTGATCTTGTTGGTAAATTGAATGGCCATGCACAACGTGTCCCAGTTATTACTGGTTCATTGACAGAATTGGTTACAATCTTGAAATCAAAAGATCTTACAGTTGATGAAGTAAATGCTGCTATTAAAGCAAGAACTGAAAACAACGAATCATTTGGTTACAATGCTGACGAAATCGTTTCATCAGATATCATTGGTACAAGTTTTGGTTCAATCTTTGACCCAACACAAACTGAAGTAACTGGTACTGGCGCTAACCAATTGGTTAAAACTGTTGCTTGGTACGATAACGAATCTGGCTTTACAGCACAAATGATTCGTACATTAGAAAAATTTGCTAGCTTAGAAGCATAATCTAGTTAAACTTTTTTAAAACCGCATATAACTATGCTTAGGCGGAGGGACGCAATACTCCCTCTGCCTTTTTATTTAATCAAAATTACACAGGAGGCTATTATAATGGCTAAATTAATCGTTTCAGATTTAGATGTAAATGACAAAAAAGTTTTAATTCGTGTCGATTTTAATGTTCCTATTAAAAACGGTGTGATTGGTAATGATAACCGTATCGTTGCTGCATTACCAACTATCAAATATGTAACTGAAAATGGTGGTAAAGCCATTCTTCTTTCTCATCTTGGTCGTATTAAGACTGAAGAAGACAAAAAAGAATTATCATTACGTCCAGTTGCAGAACGTTTATCTAACTTATTAAACAAACCTGTTACTTTTGTTCCTGCTACACGTGGTCCTCAATTAGAAGACGCAATTGCAGCAATGAAAGACGGCGATGTTTTAGTAATGGAAAACACACGTTTTGAAGATTTAGATGGTAAAAAAGAAAGCAAAAACGATCCTGAATTAGGTAAATACTGGGCTTCACTTGGCGACTTGTTTGTCAATGATGCTTTCGGTACAGCTCATCGTGCACATGCTTCTAACGTTGGAATCTCAAGCAACATGGAACAAGCTGCTGCTGGATTCTTAATGGAAAAAGAAATCAAATTCTTAGGTGAAGCTGTTGACGAACCAAAACGTCCATTTGTTGCTATCTTAGGTGGCGCAAAAGTTTCAGATAAGATTGGTGTTATTTCTCATTTACTTAAAAAAGCTGACAAAGTTATCGTTGGTGGTGGTATGACTTATACTTTCTACGCTGCTAAAGGTATGAAGATTGGTTCATCATTAGTTGAAACAGACAAAATTGATTTAGCTAAACAAATCATTGAAGAAGCTGGCGACAAATTAGTATTACCAGTTGATTCAATCGTTGCTGAAAAATTTGATAACGATGTTGAACACAAAACTGTTGATGGTGACATTCCTGACGGTTACATGGCATTGGATATCGGACCTAAATCTGTTGCAGAATTTAAAGATGTTTTAAAAGATGCTAAAACAGTTGTATGGAACGGACCAATGGGTGTATTCGAAATGAGCAACTATGCTAACGGAACACTTGAAATCGGTAAATTCTTGGGTACTTTATCAGAAGCTACAACAATCGTTGGTGGTGGTGATTCAACTGCTGCTGTTCAACAATTAGGTGTTGCTGATCAATTAACTCATATTTCTACTGGTGGTGGCGCTTCACTTGAATACCTTGAAGGTAAAACTTTACCAGGTATTGCTGCTATTACAACAAAATAATTTTTAATTAAATTGTCGTAAGAAACCGTCTATTAACGAAAGGAAGTTATTATTTTGCGTAAACCAATTATTGCTGGTAACTGGAAAATGAACAAAGGCCCTAAAGAAACTGCTGAATTCGTAGCAGGTCTTAAAGGTAAATTACCAAAGTTTGACGATGTTGAATCTGTTATTGCTGCTCCTGCAGTAGATTTACAAACATTACTTGATGCTGCTAAAGGTACTGACTTAAAAGTTGCTGCTGAAAATGCATACTTTGAAGATGAAGGTGCTTTTACTGGTGAAACTTCACCAAAAGTTCTTTCTGAAATGGGTGTTGACTATGTTGTTATTGGTCATTCAGAACGTCGCGAATACTTCGGCGAAAATGATGACGATATTAACAAAAAAGCACATGCTGTTTTCAATAATGGTATGGTTCCTATTATCTGCTGTGGTGAAACGTTAGAACAACGTCAAGCCGGCGAAGCAGAATCATGGGTTGCTGGACAAGTTTCTGCTGCATTAAGAGGCTTATCTGTTGAACAAGTTAATCTTGCAGTTATTGCATACGAACCAATCTGGGCTATCGGTACTGGTGAAACAGCTACTTCTGACCAAGCACAAGAAATCTGTGCAGTAATTCGTAAAACAGTTGCTGATTTGTATGACCAAACAGTTGCTGATAAAGTTCGTATCCAATACGGTGGTTCAGTTAAACCTGGTAACGTCGTAGAATTAATGGGTAAAGACGATATTGATGGTGGTTTAGTTGGTGGCGCAAGTATGGAAACTGCTTCATACTTAGACCTTGTTAACTTCAAAGCATAATTCGTATTTTAGCTGTTAAAAAGATTGAAAATGAATCAATAAACTATTAAAATAATGGTAAGGGTGTTATTGTATCCCCGCCAAAAAACGTTTTTAAAGGAGAGTACAAATTTATGTCAATGATTACAGATATTTATGCACGCGAAGTTCTAGATTCACGCGGTAACCCAACTGTTGAAGTTGAAGTTTACACAGAAGACGGCGCAATGGGCCGCGGAATTGTTCCTTCAGGTGCTTCAACTGGTGAACATGAAGCCGTTGAATTACGTGATGGCGACAAATCTCGTTACATGGGCTTAGGCGTTACTAAAGCTGTTGACAACGTAAACAACATTATCGTTAAAGAAATTGTTGGATATGATGTTACTGATCAAGTTGGTATTGATAAAGCTATGATCGCATTAGATGGTACACCAAACAAAGGTAAATTGGGCGCTAACGCTATTTTAGGTGTTTCAATTGCTGCTGCTCGTGCTGCTGCTGATGAATTAGAAGTTCCTTTATACAGTTACTTAGGCGGATTTAACGCACATGTCCTTCCAACTCCTATGATGAACGTTATCAATGGTGGATCACATGCTAACAACAGTGTTGATTTCCAAGAATTCATGATCATGCCTGTTGGCGCACCTTCTATCAAAGAAGCTGTACGTATGGGTTCAGAAACATTCCATAACTTACAAAAGATTTTAGCTGAAAAAGGCTACTCTACTGCTGTTGGTGATGAAGGTGGTTTCGCTCCTGATCTTAAGAACAATGAAGAACCATTTGAAATCTTAATCGAAGCAATCGAACGTGCCGGTTACAAACCTGGTAAAGATATTGCTATCGCATTTGATGCTGCTTCATCAGAATTCTACAATGCTGAAACTGGCAAATATAGATTACAATATGAAGGCGAAAATGGCCAAGATTATACTTCTGAAGAAATGGTTGAATTCCTTGAAGCAATCGTTGACAAATACCCAGTTATCTCAATTGAAGATGGCTTGGATGAAAACGATTGGGAAGGCTGGAAGATGATGACAGCTAAATTGGGCAACAAAGTTCAATTAGTTGGGGATGATTTATTTGTTACAAACACTGACTACCTTAAAAAAGGTATCGAAATGGGCGTTTCAAACTCAATCCTTATCAAAGTTAACCAAATCGGTACACTTACAGAAACAATGGAAGCTATCGAAATGGCTAAAGAAGCTGGTTATACAGCTATCGTTTCTCATCGTTCAGGTGAAACTGAAGATACAACTATCGCTGACTTAGTTGTTGCAACTAATGCTGGCCAAATCAAGACTGGTTCATTGAGCCGTGTTGATCGTATCGCTAAGTACAACCAATTAATGAGAATTGAAGATAACTTAGAAGAAACATCAGAATACAAAGGTATCCACTCATTCTACAACTTGAGTTCAGATGCTCGCGATACAATCGTTAACAAATAATTCTTTATGAATTAAGCGTTTCTGATTGAAAGAAGGTCCTACCTAATTTGATTTTAGGTGGGACCTTTTTTGTATTATAATAGGACGCACTATATTGAAAGGTAAAACTTATTGTTGTATAATTTAGATGTTGGAAATTATAGTTAGGAATGTGAGCGTGTATGAAAAAATCAGAGCGTATTACAATACAAGATGATCTAACATCAAAAGTTTATGATCTTATTTTAAACGAAGAAACGACAAATGAGGAACGTCTCTTATTAGTTGATTTTAAAAATAAAGTTGAGCGTGGGCAGTACTTCGAGAAGGCAGTCGCTGATTTAGCGGAGTCGTTGCGCTTATTGGCTGTAAGTAATTTAAAAAATAAAATAAAGTTAAGTGCTGACGTTGGTCGATTTTATATGGAAATTTCGACAACCGGTTTATTTAAAAAAAATTTAGGCTGGGGACTTATAGCTATGAGTATGATTTATCATCCTTAAGTGATCATTAGATTATGCTAGTTTTTAAGAAGAGTTATTCAATAGTTGAATAATTCTTTTTTTGTTACTAATGAGTTCAGCAAATAATTGGATTTTAGCATATACTAATAGAATGAAGAGGTGTGTATGGTTTTATGACAAAACAAGGTATCAAAGAGCGATTGAATTTAACTAATCTCATATTTATTTTAAGAGGGCTATTAATTGGGCTCGTTACAGGTATCGTTGTAAGTCTATTTAGGTTAGCTATTATTTATGTGCTTAAAGTCTTTATCTATTTTTACCAGGCAATTAATCAGAATATGTGGTTACTGTTTCCAATGATTCTTTTGAGTCTAGCTATGGTACTAGGTATTGGAACACTAATGAAGCAAGAGCCAAATATTATGGGATCCGGTATTCCGCAAGTAGAGGGCCAGCTTGCTGGTAATCTTGAAATGCGTTGGTGGTCAGTTTTATGGCGAAAATTTATCGGTGGTGTTTTAGGCATTGGATCAGGGCTATTCCTCGGCCGTGAAGGCCCATCTATTCAACTAGGTGCAGCAGTCGGACAAGGATTCGCAGAGATGACTAAACATACTGAATCGGAACGCCGCATTCTGATTGCAGGTGGTGGCGCTGCAGGTCTATCCGCAGCTTTTAATGCACCAATTGCGAGTACGCTTTTTATATTAGAGGAAGTGTATCATAATTTTTCACCGTTGATTTGGACAACAGCATTAGCTAGTTCAATTTCAGCCAATTATATTTCATTGCATTTTTTCGGTCTAAAACCGGCGCTACAAATGATGGATATTCAGACCTTATCATTGTTACAATACTGGCATTTGATTGCTTTAGGGCTTATTTTGGGCCTCCTAGGCTATCTGTATCAAAACGTATTACTTAAATCGACTGATTTATATAATATTCTACATAAAATTCCGATTTTTTATCGCTCAATTGTCCCTTTTATTTTAGTTATTCCGATTGGATTATACTTACCACAAACTTTAGGTGGCGGTAATGAGATTATTTTAAGTCTAGTTCAAAGTAAATCATTGACCGTTTTATTGGGACTCTTTCTTTTAAGATTTATCTTTTCAATGATATCCTATGGTTCTGGATTACCAGGTGGTATTTTTCTGCCTATTCTAACATTAGGCGCTATTATTGGCGCTGGGTATGCAACTGTTATGATAATGTTAGGGTTGTTACCAGCTAAATATATAACTGATTTTATTATTTTTGGAATGGCCGGGTACTTTGCTGGAATTGGTAAAGCACCTTTTACAGCTATTTTATTAGTTACGGAAATGGTGGGTAGTTTACATCACTTAATGCCACTAGCCATTATTTCATTAGTTTCATTTTTAGTTATTGATATTTTAGGCGGCGCACCTATCTACGATTCTTTACTTAAAAAATTAATTGGTCAAAATGAAATTGATTTGGGCGGTAAAAAGGACCGACTTGAGACGCCTATTTTTGCTGGATCAAATTTAGAAAATAAAAAAGTTTCAGAAGTAGTTTGGCCTGAAAATAGCTTATTAATCACGGTTAGACGTGGTGAAAAGCAATTAATTCCACATGGTGTGACGGTTTTAAAAGCAGGAGATACATTAGTTCTTTTGACTGAGCACCAAAATCGACCTAAACTTAAGACAGAAATGGATACATTATCCGGATTTGAATCACTTTAATAAAATAATAACGGTGGAAAATTAATGCAAACTGTGCTAAATTAGTATAGATATAGATTACGTAATTGGGTTAAGGAGGTAAATGATTTGACTAACATACTAACAATTTTAATTATCATCGTTTCAGTCTTAATGATTATCGCTGTTATGATGCAACCTGCAAAAACAAATAACGCTTCAGGTGCTTTATCTGGTGGCGGTGGTGGTGCTGACGATTTATTTAGCAAACAAAAACCACGTGGATTCGAAGCATTTATGCAAAAAGTAACCTTTGTCTTGGGCGTTTTATTTTTCTGTCTAGCTCTAGGACTTGTCTATTTGGCCTCAAAATAATAATAAAGAAAGCCTCCTGTGCAAACAATTGTTGCAGCAGGAGGCTTTTATTTAGAAATAAAATAAAATTAATAATAAATAAATGTAACGCAAATACGAATATGAAAACGAGGTATACATGGATAAAAAGATGCAAGAACTTATATTAAAAGAACTAAAAATTAAAGAAAATGAATCTTTCAGTGTTGAAGAATTAACAGCTGCCCTTAAATTAGAAGGCCAGGATGCGTTCAAAGAACTTGTTAAAACACTTGCTGAAATGGAACGTAAACGTGAAGTGAAAATTACATCAGAAGGCAAATTTCAAATTGCACTTCAAACACCACAATTAGTGGGTATTTTTCATGCAAATGATCGTGGATTTGGATTCGTTACGATTGATCCAGAACAACCTGATGTTTTCGTTAATCCAACACAAACAATGTCTGCCTTAAATGGTGATAGTGTTGAGATTGAGATTACAAGTGCTGCTAAACCTGGGGATGACCGTGGTCCTGAAGGTAAAGTTAATAAAATTGTTGAACATAATGTAACATCAATTGTTGGTGAATTTGAAGTTGAACCATCTGACCTTGAAAATTCAGGAATAATTGGCCATTTAGTTGTTAAAAACAAGAAATTACAACGTTATAACTTATTGGTAACAGGGGTTGGTTTACATCCAGTTGCCGGAGAAGTTATTACAGCTGATATTACTGCTTACCCAACAAGTGAAAAACCATTAGTTATTGAAACATTGGTTAAAGAAGTTGTGGGTAACAAAGACGATCCAGGTATGGATATTTTACAAGTTGTTTATCAACATGATATTCCTAGTGAATTTCCTGAAGATGTTATGGCTCAAGCTGAAGCAACTCCAGAAGTTGTGCTACCAGAAGAAAAAATTGGCCGTGTTGATTTAACGGACCAAACATTGGTAACAATTGATAGTATTGATTCTAAGGATTTAGATGATGCTGTTACTGCCTGGAAACTTGATAACGGGAACTACCATTTAGGTGTGCATATTGCTGATGTTTCGCATTATGTCCAACCAGGCACACCACTTGATCGTGAAGCATACGAACGTGGAACGAGTGTTTATTTAACTGACCGTGTTATTCCAATGTTGCCTCACAAATTATCAAATGGTATTTGTTCATTGAATCCAAAAGTTGAACGCCTTGCTATGAGTTGTGAAATGGAAATTACACCAGAAGGTTATGTTGTTAACCACAAAATCTTCCAAAGTGTGATTAAAACGACAGAACGTATGACTTACAAAGCCATTAACAAGATTCTTGAATCAGATGATGCAAAGACGAAAGCTAAATATGAAGAATTGGTCCCAATGTTTGAAACAATGGGCGAATTACACAAAATTCTTGAAAAAATGCGTAAAAAACGTGGTGCAATTAGTTTTGATGATAATGAATCTAAGATTATCGTTGATGAAGCGGGTCACCCAATTGATATTCAAATTAGAACTCGTGGAACAAGTGAACGTTTAGTTGAATCATTTATGTTAGCTGCAAATGAAACTGTTGCAGCTCATTACGATAAATTAAAAGTACCTTTTGTTTACCGTGTGCATGAAACACCTAAGAATGAAAAAGTAATGCGTTTCTTCGAAACTTTAACCAGTTTTGGTATCGTTGTTAAAGGTGATAGTAAGAATGTAACACCTAAAATGTTACAAGGTGTTTTAAAAGAAGTAGCTGGTAAACCTGAAGAATCAATGGTTTCTGTTATGTTACTTAGAAGTATGCAACAAGCTAAATATACTGATGAATCATTAGGTCACTTTGGTTTAGCTGCTACTGATTATACGCATTTTACGTCACCAATTAGACGTTACCCTGATTTGATGGTTCATCGTTTAATTCGTTTCTACGAAGAAAATGGTATTGGGGACACTCAAAAAGAAAAATATGCTGAACAATTACCTGAACTTACAACACATACATCACAAATGGAACGTCGCGCAATTGATGCCGAACGTGATACTGACGCAATGAAAAAAGCTGAATACATGGCTGATCATGTTGGTGAAACCTTTGAAGGTGTTGTTAGCTCAGTTATGAAGTTTGGTGTCTTCGTTTCATTACCAAATACTGTTGAAGGTCTTGTTCATATTAGTAATATGAAGGATGACTATTATGAATATTTAGATATGCATATGGCATTAGTAGGTAAGAGAACCAAGAGAACTTTCAGAATTGGTCAACCAATCGAAGTAAAAGTTGCTAAAGTTGATATTGAGCAAAGTGCGATTGATTTTGAAATTGTTAATCCACAAAACACACCAACTTCTGATTTACGAGGTAAAGGTGGAAACTTCAAACGTCCAGGTAATGGTCGTCCAGGAGACAAGAAACCTTATAACCGTAATGGTAAACCAGCTGCTGGAAATAGTAATGGAAAGAAACCATTCTACAAATCAGCTAATAAAAACACAGCACCAAGAAAAAATAATACACGTCAAAAATAATATCGGGGGGATTAAGATTGCGAAAAGAAAAGTCATCTTTTGATAAACCCTTAGCCCAGAATAAAAAAGCAAGACACAGTTATAACATTGAAGATACGGTTGAGGCTGGTGTCGTTTTAACAGGTACTGAGATTAAATCCGTTCGAAATAGTCGTATTAATCTAAAAGATGGATTTGCGCAAATTAGAAATGGTGAAGCTTGGCTGATGAATGTTCATATTTCAACGTATGATCAAGGAAATCAATTCAATCATGATCCACTTCGAAATCGTAAATTATTATTGCATAGAAAACAAATAGCTCAATTTGATGAAGCAACTAAAAATAAGGGTGTTACAATTGTCCCTTTGAAAGTGTACATTAAAAACGGCTTTGCAAAAGTACTAATCGGTGTTGCAAAAGGGAAGAATGATTACGATAAACGTGAAACAATTAAACGTCGAGATCAGGAACGCCAAATTCAACGCGTACTTAAAAATTACTAATAAAAAAGGAAGCAACCAATTTTGAAATTGGTTGCTTCCTTTTTAGTTATTAAGCTTGTTTGTAAAGACCAGCAATTTGATCTTGAACATCTTTATTTTCTAAGAATTCATCATAAGTAGTATCTGCTCGATCAACAAGACCGTTTGGTGTTACTTCGATGATACGGTTAGCGATTGTTTGAATGAACTCACGATCATGAGAGCCGAATAATAGAGCACTCTTATAATTTGAAAGACCTTCATTCAATGAAGTAATTGATTCCAAATCTAAATGGTTAGTAGGATCATCAAGTAAAAGAACGTTGTTTCTTGTTAACATCATTTTTGATAACATACAACGAACTTTTTCTCCACCGGATAAGACGCCAACTTCTTTATCGACTTCTTCACCAGAAAATAACATACGACCTAAGAATCCACGCAAGAAAGTGTTATCACTTTCTGCTTTAGAAGCAAATTGACGTAACCAATCGATAATTGTTAAATGTTCATCAGCGAATTGGTCGTTATTATCTTTAGCAAGGTAAGCTTGTGATGTTGTTACACCCCATTGAACTGTACCTGTATCTGGTTCTAATTCACCAGAAAGAATTCTAATTAATGTTGTAACAGCAATATCAGTTTCACTTGTAAAGGCTGTTTTATCATCTTTGCCTAAACTAAATGAGATATTATCTAAAACTTTTACGCCATCAATTGTTTTTGAAACGCCACTAACTGATAATAAATCATTACCAATTTCACGGTCGATTTCAAAGTTAATGAATGGGTAGCGACGTGATGAAGGTTGAATATCATCAAGTGTGATTTTTTCAAGCATTTTCTTACGAGAAGTTGCTTGTTTAGATTTAGAAGCGTTAGCACTGAATCGTGCAACGAAATCTTGTAATTCTTTGATTTTAGCTTCTTTTTTATCGTTAGAATCATTTGCAAGTTTTGAAGCTAAGGCACTTGATTCCATCCAGAAGTCGTAATTACCAACGAATAATTTGATTTTACCAAAATCAACATCACACATGTGGGTGCAGACATTATTTAAGAAATGTCTATCATGAGAAACAACAATAACGGTATTTGAGAAGTTAATTAAGAAATCTTCTAACCAGTTAATTGATTTGATGTCTAACCCATTAGTAGGTTCATCAAGTAAGAGAACATCAGGATTACCAAAAAGTGCTTGTGCAAGCAAAATCTTAACTTTTTGACTTTCTGTTAGTTCGCTCATCTTTTTATTTTGCATATCTTCAGCGAAGCCTAAGCCTTGTAAAAGAGTTGAAGCTTCTGATTCAGCTTCCCAACCATTCATTTCAGCAAAGTCAGATTCTAGTTCAGCAACTTTGATACCATCTTCATCAGAAAAATCAGCTTTTGCATAAATAGCATCTTTTGCTTCCATAACAGCATAGAGTTCTTTGTAACCCATAATGACTGTTTCAAGAACAGTATATTCTTCGAAGCCATAATGATTTTGTTGTAGCATTGTCATACGTTCATTTGGATCTAATGAAATTTTACCTGTACTTGGTGTTATTTCACCAGATAAAATCTTTAAAAATGTTGATTTACCAGCGCCATTAGCACCGATTAGTCCGTAACAATTACCAGGCGTGAATTTTAAATTAACGTCATCGTATAACTTACGGTCTGAAAAACTTAAACTTACATTACTTACAGTTATCATTTAATACCCTCACTATTCGTTTGTATAATCTACATATCATAGCATATTTCAGGCTCAAAATGAAACGGTTTTGAAAATGAACTCAAATAAAATGATTATTTCTGAAAATGAGGGTACGTTAGTCATAGAGTTGTAATATGAGTGATGTTTTGTAATATGCCTGACACATGTCTGACTTGTCGGTTCGATATACTCTAGAAATGGGTAATAAAGTTATTTACAAAAAGGAGTATTATTTTGAAAATTAGAAATATTATTGGTTTTACGGCAGTTATACTTTGCTTATTAGGTGGTTCGGTTTCTGTTAGTGCAACATCTATCAGTGATTTAAAAAAACAAGAATCAGCTGCACAAGAGAAAGTAACAACTGCTAATTCAAAAATTTCAAAGTCATTAACGAGTATTAATGATGAGTATGCAAAAATTGATAAATTAAATCAAGAAATTTCTGATAAAGAAAAGAAAATTGGTTCACAAGATAAATCAATTGGTAATGAACAAAAACAATTAGATACACGTATTGAAAATGCTAAAGATAGATTAAGAAGTCTACAAGTTAATGATTCAAGTAGTAAAATGGTAACGGCTATTCTTGAAGCAAAGAATGCTGGTGATTTTATTAGCCGTGTTTACGCAGTTTCTGTTTTACAATCTGCTGATAACAAAACGATGAAAGATGTTGCGTCTAATATCAAAACCATGGAAGATGCTAAAGCGCATTTGGAATCTGAACAAAAATCATTGAAATTAAAACAATCTGAAACAAAACAAGAAACAAAAGAAATGAATAAACAATTAGCAGCGTTAAAAGATACTTTAGGTGACGCAAAGAAAGATTTAGCCAAAGTAACAAAGGCTAAAGATGCTGAGTTATCAAAAAAAGCAAGAGAAGCAAAGGCTAAAGCTGATGCTAAGGCAGCAGCAGCTGCTAAAAAAGAAGCAGCTAAAAAGGCTGAAAGTGATGATTCATCAGATAAAAAAGGAAGTACTGACCAAAAAGCAAGCAACGATACTTCTGGCAAATCAACTAAGAAAACGTTACAAATGGTCGCAACGGCTTATTCAACAAATGCACCAGGGATGGGAACTCATGGATCATATGGGTTAAGTTTGTTAACTAATCCACAACAAATTGCTGTGGATCCTTCAGTTATTCCGCTAGGAACTGTTGTCTGGGTATCTGGTTATGGTGTTGCGATTGCTGGCGATACAGGTTCAGCAATTAAAGGAAACCGAATTGATGTGCATTTTATCTCAAATGCAAGATGTTACACATGGGGTAAAAAGACAGTTACTGTAAAAGTTTTAGAATAAAGATATGAAAAAAGGTCTGCTAAATTTATTTTTAGCAGACCTTTTTATTTATTTAAATATCTTTTTGCATATGATGATAGTCATGACCACTAATAATCATGTTACCAACAGTTTTAAAGCCCATTTTTGTGTATAACTTTTCTGCTTTAGGATTTGCAAAGTCGACGTTTAAGCCAATCTTTGTTTTTCCAGCTGCACGGGCAATCTCGGGAAGAGACTCTAGAAGTTTTGTGCCGATGCCTTGTCCTTGGAAATCTGGTGAAACAGCAAGGGTATCAAGGTACCATTCATTTGGATAAACTTCTGAGTCTGGAAAGAGTTCAGTTGTTTCAGGTAAACCAATTTGTGGGAAAAATTGATTCATAGCAAGATCAAGATGGTCTTCATCTTCATCCGGATAACCAAATGCTATCCCAGCAACCTTACCATCAATATCGGCAATTTGAACACGACCGTAGCTGTAACGGTAGTCTTCTGTTTCAAATGCAAGCTCTAGCACTTTGAATAGGTCGGGTAATGGAATTTCTTGAAGAATAGGAATTTCCATATCTTCTAAAATAATATTCACTAAAGGAACGACCTCGTGTGCATCTTTTTTTGTTGCTCTTCTAATAATCATATAAACCATCCTTTCCTGAATATCTCTAGTGTATAGGGTACTTAAATAATTGTCAAAACAACTAAATTGCTTGCTAAGTGTAGATATGTTATATTATGTTACATCAAAATGTTTTGGGGAGGATATTATGAAAAAATGGCAGTCAATGATCATGTCAATCATGGTCGCATGTGTATTTTTATTATTTTTACATAGTAATCAAGTAAATGCAGCAGAAAAGACGTATACAATCGGGACTGATGTAACTTATGCACCATTTGAATATCAAGCAGAAGATGGTAAATCATATGTTGGTATTGATATGGATATAATGCGAGCCATTGCTAAAGAGGAAGGATTTAAAGTTGATATTAAAGCCTTAGGGTTTAATGCAGCGGTTCAAGCATTAGATGCTAACCAAATTGATGGGGTTATGGCTGGTATGATGATAACTCCAGAACGTCGTGTTAAATTTGATTTCTCAGATAGTTATTATGAAGCTGGGGTAGCTATGGCTGTTGGTAAAAACAGTTCAATTAAATCTTTGGATGATTTAAGAGGGAAAAAGGTAGCGATTAAAGTTGGTACAGCTGCCGGAGAATTCGTAAACTCAATTAAAAAACAATATAATATTACAACAACAACTTTTGATGATTCAAGTAACATGTATGACGATGTTGTGACAGGAAATTCCGATGCGACTTTTGATGATAAACCAGTTTTAGCATATGGTGTTAAGAATGGTATTGAAATGAAAGTAGTTGGTAAAACATATGAAAAAGGTGAATATGGATTCGCCGTTAAAAAAGGGCAAAATAAAGAATTAATAACAAAATTTAATGCCGGGCTAAAGAAACTTAAAGCTAACGGTGAATATAAAAAGATTGTTGATAAGTACACTGGAACGAACGCAAAAAATGCTAACTCTAAAAATTCTCGAACAATTTTAGGTTTATTGAAAACAAATAGTGGCTCATTATTAGAAGGATTTAAACAAACAATGTTATTAACAATTGTGGCTATTGTTTGTGCAACAGTTTTAGGGATTATTTTAGGTATGATGGGTGTTGCGCCAAATAAATGGCTTAATGGGCTTTCAAGTACATTAATTTACATTTTCCGTGGCCTACCGCTAATTGTATTGGCCTTCTTTATCTACATTGGTATTCCTAATTTAACCGGGAGCAAGATTCCAGCATTTGTGGCAGGTATTATAACCTTAACGTTAAATGAAGGTGCGTATACAGCGGCCTTTGTTAAAGGTGGGATTAAGGCTGTTGATAATGGCCAAATGGAAGCTGCTCGTAGTCTAGGATTACCTTATGGAAAAGCAATGATGAAAGTCATTATGCCACAAGGAATTAAGATTATGATTCCATCATTTATTAATCAATTTATTATTACGTTGAAAGATACGTCAATTTTATCTGTTATCGGTATTTTAGAATTAACGCAAACAGGTAAGATTATAATCGCAAGAAACCTTGAAGGATTCAAGATGTGGTTGATTATCGCGGTGATTTATCTCGTTATCATAACGTTATTAACGTGGTTATCTAATTTAGTCGAAAGGAAGATTAAATAATGGCAGCTAAAATTCAAGTTAAAAATTTGAAAAAAAACTATGGTTCAAATGAAGTTTTGAAGGGGTTAGATATTTCAGTTGCAGAAAAAGAAGTTGTCTGCATGATTGGACCTTCCGGTTCTGGGAAAAGTACCTTTTTACGTTGTTTAAATAAATTAGAAGATTTAACTTCCGGTTCAATTATTATTGAGGGGCATGATATAAGTGATCCAAAAACTGATTTAAATGTTGTTCGTCAAAATATTGGCATGGTATTTCAACATTTTAATTTGTTTCCACATTTAACCGTTCTTGAAAATATTATTTTAGCGCCTGTTGAATTAAAAAAAGAAACAAAAGAAGAAGCAACTAAGGAAGCAAAACGTCTTTTATCCCAAGTTGGTTTGAGTGATAAAGCAGATGCTGCACCTGCTTCGTTATCTGGTGGTCAAAAACAACGTGTCGCAATCGCACGCGCACTTGCAATGAAACCAGATATTATGTTATTTGATGAACCAACGTCTGCACTTGATCCAGAAATGGTTGGGGATGTTTTAGATGTTATGAAACAACTTGCGAGGGATGGTATGACAATGGTTGTTGTCACACATGAAATGGGTTTTGCTAAAGAAGTGGCTGATCGTGTGGTCTTTATGGCTGATGGTTACATTTTAGAAAGTAGTACACCAGATGAAATATTTAGTAATCCGCAAAATGATAGAACAAAAGATTTCTTAAACAAAGTTTTAAATGCATAAAAAGTGCAAACTAATTAAATCTTTCGGCCTTTCATTAATTTTTGGTGGGGCAAGCATTGTAAAAGGTCCTAATCACTTCGCGTGGTGGTTAGGATTTTTTATGTATAGTTACTAAAAATTAGGATGTTTACGATGATTTGAATTGAAAAAAGCTTTTTAGCAAAGGAGAAAAGTAAAATTATGAAAGCAATTGTTGTTAATGAAGCAGGAGGAACAGATAAGCTTATTTACCAAGAGGTAAATTTACCTAAAATAAAAGCTAACTGGTCCTTAATTAAAATAAAAGGGTTTGGTATCAATAGATCGGAGATTTTTACGAGAGAGGGAAAATCGCCAACTGTTTTGTTTCCTAGGGTTTTAGGCATTGAATGTGTGGGTGTTGTTGAAGAAACGAGCGATCCTGAAAGATTACCTATAGGGAAAAAAGTTATTTCCATTATGGGAGAAATGGGACGCGCATTTGATGGCAGCTATGCTGAATATGTAGCATTACCAAATAACCAAATATATCCAATAACAACAAATATATCTTGGAAAGAACTTGCGACTATTCCTGAAACGTACTATACAGCATTTGGTTCAATGAAAAACTTAAAAATTACAAAAAAAGATAAAATTTTAGTTAGAGGCGCCACAAGTGGAGTAGGTATTTCATTTCTTAAATTGTTGAAGGCCAGATATCCTGATATTGTAATTGATGGTACTAGTCGGAGCCAAGCAAAAAATGAGCAATTATTGTCCGCTGGTTTTAATGATGTAATAATAGATAAGACTGGTGTATTAGAGACTGAAAAGAAGTATGACAAAATTTTAGAATTAATTGGCCCTGCCACTATAAAAGATAGTTTTCAACATTTAAACGAAGGAGGCATTTTATGTAGTACGGGACAATTAGGAGGTAAATGGTTTTTAGAAGAATTTGATCCGATTATAGATATCGAGAAAAATAGTTACCTCACTAGTTTTTACTCTGACAATGTCAGTCAGGATAAATTGAATGATCTGTTGGACTACATTTCAAAATATGATGTTGATGTGAAACCAGAAAAAAACTTCAAACTAAGTGAAGTTCCTTTAGCGCATGCTTACTTACAAAATCAGGATAGTTTTGGGAAAGTAATCGTGTTACTAACAACTGAATAAAGATAAGTACCAAATTGGTTAGCGACGTATTATGGGTTTCATAATTGATAGTTGGAGAGTAACAGGGCTGATTGATTACGTAACAAAAGTCTTATGGCTTTTGTTTTTTTCGTTGTAAAAAAACTGTTATTGGTAATAGTTTTTAAACTACTATCAACAACAGTTTTTATAGACTTATTTTTTCTAATTAATTACACTTTTTAGTCTCAATCGATTTATTTTTCAGCTAACTGTTCAAGAATAGCTAAGCCAACACCATCTTCAGAATTTGTTTTTGCTGAATGATTGGCAATACGTTTTACCTCGTCGTGGCCATTTTCCATGGCGTAACTGACGCCTGCAACTTTTAACATAGAAACATCATTTAAGTTATCTCCAATTGCCATGACATCTGACATTGGGATATTAAGTTCTTTAGCGAAAGCTTGGAGTGCAATCCCTTTTTGGGCATTTACGTTGTTAATTTCAAGGTTAGTAGGTGCAGAAGAGGTAACAACAAGTGAGTCTTCTTCTTCAATTTTTGCTTTTAAAGGGAGTAATTCTTCTTGACCATCCATACTGAAAACAATTAATTTAAAAATATCAATTTTTGAATCATCGATGACTGTTTGGTAATCATCAACGTAATTGATATTCATTAATTCAAGACGAGCTGCAGCTAATGAAACAGCCATTTTAAATGGTGTATCTGGATTTGTATCAGAGATTAGACGCGCTACATTTTGAATACGGTTTGCACGATTATCAGAATAAACACCGTTTGAGGTTGTCATTTCAAAGTAAAAATTTTCTTTTTTGAATGTTTGAACTAAAGTTTGAACGACTTTTTTTGAAATAGGTGTTGTACTAAGTGTTTTACCATTTCCATCTAAAACTTCTGCGCCGTTAAATGTAATCATTGGACTATTGAACCCGGCTGCTGTAATTAAAGGTTTAACTTCAGTATAGCCACGGCCAGTAGAAACGATAAAGTGGACTCCTAATGCTTGTGCTTGTTTAATCGCATCGGCGTTTTTTTCTGAAATCACCATTTGATCATTTAGTAAAGTACCATCCATATCTGATGCAATAATTTTTATCATAAATTCAACACTCCTCTAATCTTATTTACTGGTTTCATTTTAACATGAAACCGCTCGATATTTTAATCAAATCATTTATTTTTGTATTCACTAATATGGTAAACTTAATCTGTGAGGTGTTAGACAATGAATATTAATGTCGATAATGATTGGCAACCCATTTTGACCGAAGAGCTTGCAAAATCTAAATATGCTGATTTAGAAACGTTTATTGATAATGAATATCAAAATGAGACGATTTATCCGGAAAAAAATCGCATTTTTGAAAGCTTTGAACTGACCCCATTTTCTGACGTTAGAGTTTGTTTATTGGGACAGGATCCTTATCATGAAAAGCATCAAGCTCATGGGTTGAGTTTTTCTGTTTTACCAGGAGAAAAAATTCCACCTTCTTTACGGAATATGTATAAAGAATTGGAAACAGATTTAGGAATTCCACCAGCTAATCATGGCTATTTGAAGAGTTGGGCGGAGCAAGGTGTTTTGATGTTAAATTCAGTCTTAACTGTAAGAGATGGCGCCGCTAATTCTCATCGTAATCATGGATGGGAATTATTAACAGATGGTGTGATTGAACGATTATCCGAATCTTCACAGACAATTATTTTTGTTTTATGGGGGAAGACAGCCCAAGATAAGATTAAATTAATTGATACAGATCACAATATTGTGATAACATCACCTCATCCAAGTCCGTTATCTGCTTACCGCGGTTTTTTTGGATCGAAACCATTTTCACAAATAAATCAAAATTTAATAAGTCAGGGATTGCCACCGATTAACTGGCAATTACCCAGTAACACTTAATTAGGAGGAAATGATATGTCATTATTTGAAAGTTTGAAAAGCAAAATTGAAAGTAAAAAAATTAAAATAGTTTTTCCTGAAGGGGAAGAAGAACGTATTCTAAGAGCAGCCGTTAAATTAGCAGAAGATAATTTGGCAGAACCTATTTTATTGGGGGATGTTGCAAAAATGAAAGAGTTAGCCACAAAGCTCGATTTAACTCTTGATGGTATCGGTGTAGAATTACTTGATCCTAAACAATATTCTGAAACAGATTTTAATGAGATGAAAACGGCCTTTGTTGAACGACGTAAGGGTAAAAATACACCTGAACAAGCTGAAGAAATGTTACGCGATGTTAATTATTTCGGTACAATGCTCGTTTACATGGGATTAGCTGAAGGGATGGTTTCTGGAGCTGTTCACGCTACTGGAGATACCGTTCGACCTGCATTACAAATTATTAAAACGAAACCAGGCGTGAGTCGGACAAGTGGTGCCTTTATTATGACCAGAAATAATGATACAGAAAAGTATTTATTTTCTGATGCTGCGATCAGTATTAATCCAACTGCTCAAGAATTAGCAGAAATGGCAATTGCAAGCATTCAGACGGCTCGTCTCTTTGATATTGATCCCAAAGTAGCAATGCTTAGTTTTTCAACTAAAGGTTCAGCTAAAGCACCAGAGGTATCAAAGGTAGCAGAAGCAACTGAAATTGCACAAAAACTAGCACCAAATGAAGCGATTGACGGCGAATTACAATTTGATGCTGCTTTTGTACCGAGTGTTGGTGAACAAAAAGCACCTGGATCAAAGGTTGCAGGACAAGCAAATGTTTTCATTTTCCCTGAATTACAATCTGGAAATATTGGCTACAAAATTGCACAACGTTTAGGTGGATTTGAAGCTATCGGACCTATCCTACAAGGATTAAACCAACCGGTTTCAGATTTATCTCGTGGTGCTAACGTAGAAGAAATTTACAAGGTTGGTATTATTACAGCTGCGCAAAGTTTAGAATGAAATGGTGAAATAATTAATGAATATTGAAGTCAGTTCTGTAGAAGAAACACAAGAAATTGCCGAAAAAATTGGACAGCTTGTTGAACCTAATATGATTTTGTTATTGGATGGTGATTTAGGCGCAGGAAAGACAACTTTTGCTAAAGGCTTAGCCGTTGGGTTAGGGATCAAGCGGAACGTTAAAAGTCCAACATTTCCAATTGTGAGAGAATATCGTGAGGGCCGTTTGCCGTTATTTCATATGGATGTTTACCGACTTGAAGGGATGGGCGGCGCAGATTTAGGGTTAGATGAATATTTTAATTCTGATGGTGTGAGTGTTGTTGAATGGTCTGAATTTATTCAGGATGAATTACCAAATGATTGGTTAAAAATTACATTATTGAAAGATGATCATGATGATAATTTACGTACTATCGAATTAGAAAGTAATGGATTACAATATGATAATATGTTGGCCCATTTCAACTAAAAAAACAAGTTAGCTGATAGCCTCTAAATGGGGGTATCAGCTAACTTGTTTTTATTTAACCAATTTTTCGATTTCTGGTTTCATCTTTAAAGGATTAGTCTTAGGTGCATAACGTTTAACAACTTGTCCATCACGATTAACTAAAAATTTAGTGAAGTTCCATTTAATTGAGCTACCCAACACGCCTTGCGTTTCATCAGTCAGGTATTTAAATAGTGGTAACGCATCTTCTCCATTTACATTTTGAATGGTATGCATTGGAAAACTAACGCCATATGTCATACGACAGGTAGCTGCTGCTTGCGCATCATTATCGACTTCTTGATGGAATTGATTCGATGGAAACCCAAGTACCACTAATCCTTGGTCTTGATAATCCTCATATAATTCTTCTAATTGTTTAAATTGTGGCGCAAAACCACATTTAGTGGCTGTATTAACAATTAATAAAGGGTGATCCTTGTACTTTTCTAATGAATAAGTTTCACCATTTTCTAGTGTAACCTGATAATCATAAATTGACATTGTAATTTCCCCCAATTTGGTTTGATTACGGTCATCATATAACAGTTTAAACAGTAGCCCTATTAATGTGCTTAAATTTGATTATGCTGGCTTCACAAATGGTTTTAAAATTTCTTGTCCAAATTCGTGTTCTTGATAGAGTAAGATATTGGCACAAGCAACGGAATCATCTAAGGCATTGTGATGATTTGTTAACGTGATTCCCAATTCATCACAAACCGTATTTAATTTATGATTTGGAAATTCTGGGAATAATTTACGACTTGTTCTAACCGTATCTAACAATAAAAATTGGGGTGTCTCTAATCCATAATAACCCAATGTATTATGCAAAATACTGTTATCAAAGGGGGCATTATGTGCCACGATTAAACTATTGTTCTGGAAAAGTGGCGAAATATGTGACCATAGTTCTGGAAACTTTGGTGCAAATTCAACGTCTTCTTCGTGAATACCATGAATTTGAACATTACGCCAATTAAAAGGTGTTTCCGGTTTAATAAGTGAATAAAATTCATCAACGATTTGATTATTTCGAACAACTGTTAAAGCAATTGAACAGGCGCTATGACGCTGATTATTAGCAGTTTCAAAATCCATTGTAACAAAATTCATAATTAACTCCTTTTTAATTCGATATGACTGATAAGGTTATTAAAATACTCGGTCTAATAATGTTAATAAAGTATAACAGTTAGGTTATACAATTAAAAGTCGCTTGTTTGTGCGTTAAAATAGAAAAATAAACATTGAACGTGTTAAACTAGAAGGAATTGCTAAATGTTGAAAGGAATCGAATAAATAATGATAATTGACACTTTTGTAGAACTATTTCCATCTATTAAAATTTTAAAAAATGAACCACTTGCTAAATATACAAATACTGAAACGGGAGGGATGGCTGATCTTTTAGCTTTTCCTGATGCAGTGTCAGATGTTAAAATTTTGGTGAATACAGCCAATGAAAATGGTATTCCTTTAACTGTTTTAGGAAATTCGAGTAATCTAGTTG
The DNA here is from genome assembly GCF_056782095.1 of Dellaglioa sp. CoH-56-MRSF-13. The sequence continues at coordinate 267,559 of NZ_JBXAYC010000003.1, forward strand.
TGAAAGATGGCGGTATTCGTGGACTTGTAATCATTTTAACGGATATGGATAAAATTGCTGTATCTGGGACGAAAATTATAGCGCAAGCTGGTGCCTCACTTATTGAGACAACAGAAGAAGCTTACCAAGCTGGCTTGACTAATTTTGAATTTGCTGCTGGGATTCCTGGGAGTGTTGGTGGTGCCGTATTTATGAATGCTGGTGCATATGATGGTGATATCAGCCAGGTATTGAGTGAAGTTAGTGTTATTACACGTACTGGTTATGTGAAAACACTAGTTAACGAAGAAATGAACTTTGACTATCGTCATAGTCAAATTCAAGATGATAATGACATCATATTAGAAGCAACCTTTGTATTAAAAGAAGGTAATAAATATGATATCCGTGAAAAAATGGATGAGTTTAACTTTTTACGTGCATCTAAACAACCTTTAGAGTACCCATCATGTGGAAGTGTTTTTAAGCGACCTGATGGACACTATACTGGTGTACTAGTTCACGAAGCTGGGTTACAAGGCTACCAAATTGGTGGCGCACAAGTATCAAAGAAACATGCCGGGTTTATTGTTAATGTAGACGGCGCTACTGCAACAGATTATATGGATGTTATTAAGCATGTTCAAAACGTTGTGTGGGAAAAATTTAAGGTTAGATTAGAAACGGAAGTTAGAATTATCGGAGAAGACTAAAGTAGAAAGGAAGATGGTAAATGCCGCTACTTGAATCGGTTATTGTTTTAGCTGCACTTGTTTTACTATCAAATGTTATCAGTCATTATCTGGTTTCAATACCCGTTGGATTGATCCAGATAGCATTAGGCTTTGTCGTTGCCTTAATTTTTAAAGTCTCAATTGAGTTAGAAACAGATTGGTTCTTATTACTCTTTATTGCGCCACTATTATTTAATGATGGTCGAAAATTTCCAAAACGTGAATTGTGGAAATTAAGAGGTTCCATTTTTGCGAATGCCATATTATTGGTTTTCTTAACAACTGTGGTAGTTGGATTTTTCATTCATCTTTTGATTCCAAAAATGCCATTAGCAGTTGGATTCGCACTGGCAGCTATTTTGTCACCAACGGATCCAGTTGCTGTGCAATCGATTGCTGAAAAAGCAAAATTACCAAGTAATATTTTAAATTTGGTTAGTGGTGAAAGTTTAATTAATGACGCAAGTGGATTAATTGCCTTTAAATACGCGATTGCTGCTGCGGTTACTGGCTATTTTTCATTTGGACAGGCGCTTGGTGATTTTACGTATATTGCGATTGTTGGTTTTATCTCGGGAGCAGTGTTAATGTTGCTGATTTCAACAATACGAGATTTTTTAATGAGGCAAGGGATTAATGATGTTGTTTTTAATACGATATTACAAATTTTAACACCTTTCATCATTTTTCTTTTTACGGAAGAATTTTTGCATGCATCAGGTGTTATTTCGGTAGTTGTCGCTGGCGTTATCTCTAGTATGCGTAAGAATACTTTCGCGACGTACTTACCTGAAATTAAGTTAGTAACTGAAAAAACCTGGGAAATTGTGGTTTATCTCCTGAATGGATTTGTGTTTATTATTCTTGGAATTGAATTACCAATTGCGATGTCAAAGACATTAGAAGATAACAATAGTAGTACTCTTTCGGCTATTATTGATGTTTTTGTCGTCTGGCTCTTTTTAGTCGTGATTCGTGTTGTTTGGACGTATATTAATATGTTATTAATTTCTAAGAAAAATAAATCAAAAAATAAGGCAAAGCCAAGTTGGCGTATTGCGTTAATATCAGGATTTTCAGGTGTTCGTGGTGCAATTACAATGGCTGGTGTGTTAACAGTCCCAACGATAATAAAAACAGGTGCTGCTTTTCCAGAGCGTTCATTAATGTTATTTATTGCTGGTGGCGTGATTATTTTAAGTTTAGTAGCCGCAATTTTGATATTACCTCTTTTAACTAAAGAAAAAGGAATAATGAAAACCAGTAATGAGGTTCCTGATGCTACTTTAGTTGAAGATGAGGATGCTATCATAACTAGTGATAGCGGAGATACGCAGTTCAATGAAAAGCAAGCTCGTATTTATATTATGCGAGTTGCTATTAGTCGCTTGGAATCTGAACGACGAGAATCTAATCAAAAAGTTGCCTATGAATTAATTTTAGAATATCAATTTATGATTCGTCGACTTGAGTTTTCTGATCAGGATGATGAACGATTACGCCAAATTGTTGAGGAAGAAGCAGACATTAGGCGAATTGCTTTAGATGGAGAACTCGAAGCGTTAGATAAAATGAGATTAAAGCAGGCTATTAGTAATAAAAACTATTCAATTATTAGTAAGAAAATTATGAAACAAAAAGCGAAATTAGGTCAAATTAATAATCGGAAAATCTCATTTGTAACGGTTAGAAATATTAATCATGCCTTTGTTCAATTAGGTAAGGTTGTGAGACGGACACTCTATTCTGAAAAAGAATTAAAAATGGTTTATGAACGACGAAATATAGAAAAAGCTTTAGCAAAAGCAGCTATTAAAGCACTATCAACGTATGTTAAAAAATCTGATGATGGCAATCAACAATTTAAGCAGCAAGCTATGTATCATTTGATTGTTTATTATCGTAATCGTATCGAAACATTAAAACGGACCAAAAATATTAATCAAGCCGAATCTGAGGAACAAAGTTACCAACTTAGATTAAAGGCTATTGCGGCTGAACGTTCTGCGATGCAGGAATTGATGGAACGAGGCTATATTACATGGTCATTAGCGTCAAGTTTACGTGAATATATTAATTATTCTGAAAATGTTATTATGCTTTCTGAAGAGGACTAAAAAATAGGTGTAACTCGCAATTTATATGCGAGTTACACCTATTTTATTGTTTTTCTATAGACTTCTAAGCAAATGATAATAACTAGTTGGACTATTGTTAGTAAAACGACAAAAGCTAACATTTTAATTGTCCACATATCGGCAATCAATTTTAATGTTAATTTTGGTGATGTTAGTAGGTAAACAGTGTGTAATCTTAAAAAACGACCAATATAGACACCGACAGATGACAAAATAGTTAGGCCAAATATAACGACATAACGAAAATAATAAGGTGTTAAGTGTAGTCGTTCTTTAATTTGGTCGGCAATTTGAGAAAATCCAACGAGTGCAAGTAACGTACATGATAAGGTACTTACCAACAAATAAGTATAGTTTAGCCACATATGAATATCTAATTTAATTAATCCTGTCATTATGTCATAGGGATGCAGTAAGCTTAAATGAAAAATATCAGTTAATAGGTAAGGCGCGTTCGGATAAAAGAATAGCCAAGCTGCTGTTAACAGCCAAAAATAAGTATTTGATAATTTATCTTTGATGTGAAAAGCTAATTCAATTGGCAGATAACCTAAAAATGTATTTAAGAGTAAAAAATTAAAAGGTGATTGTTGGTTGTAAACGAATAAGTAAATAATAATTAAGTAACATATAAAAAATAATCTGATACCGTGCTTTACATTTGTATTTATCATAATGGTCATCCTTTTCTATAGTAACTTCAGTGTAGCAAAAAATGAGATGAAATCAAATTAATAATCCGGTAGATAATAGAAAATATGGCGGGATGAGGAAACAAATCTAACAACGTGGTATAATAAAACGGTTAATAAAATAGAGGAGGCCGAGTGATGTCCATTAACTGGGGTGGTCTTGTAACGTGGGGGCATATGGTCAATATACTAGATATTATCGTTGTCTGGTTTGTTGTTTATGAACTCATGGTACTTTTACGAGGAACAAAAGCGGTTCAACTTTTTAGAGGAATCATAATTATTGTTGTGATTAAGCTAATTAGTGTGGTCGTTGGGCTACAAACTGTATCTTGGATTATGGATCAAGTTATCAATTGGGGTGTTATCGCCATGGTTGTTATTTTCCAACCGGAAATAAGACGTGGATTGGAACATCTTGGTCGTGGATCATTTTTTTCAAGAGGTAAACAGAAAAACAAAGACGAAGAACATATGATTGCTGGACTAGACTCAGCTATTCAATATATGTCAAAACGTCGAATTGGGGCATTAATTACTATCCAAATGAACACTGGATTGGAAGATTATATTGAAACCGGAATTGCATTAGATGCTGAAATTACGGGTGCATTATTAATCAATATTTTCATTCCCAATACACCATTGCATGATGGCGCGGTAATTATTAAAGATAATAAAATAGCTGTTGCGGCGGCTTACTTACCATTATCTGAAAGTAACTTAATTCCAAAAGAATTAGGAACTCGGCATCGTGCTGCAGTAGGTATCAGTGAAGTAACCGACGCAATTACGATTGTTGTGTCAGAAGAAACAGGTTCAGTGACAATTACGCGAAATAACGAACTTATTCGTGATTTATCACAAGAAGATTACCTTAAATTATTGAATACTGAATTAATTAAAGATGATGAACCTAAAAAGAACAACCCTTTCTGGGAATTTTTTGAACATTTCGGGCGTAAGGGGGATAAAAAATGAATCTAAATAAATTTTTTAATAGTCGCTCATTTTTTATTGGAACCTCTTTAATTTTAGCAATTTTATTATTTGTTTATGTTAATTATGATCAGTTAGCAAATACAAATAATTTTTCCGATTCAAAAACAACGAGTCTAGTTGCAAATGAATCAAAAACGATTGAGGCTGGCCTACAAATTACGGCCGATAGTGATAAATACTTTATTACTGGATATCCTAAAAATGTAAAATTAACATTGGACGGTCCTGGCGCTTTAATTACAACAACTGTGAATACACAAAACTTTAGAGTGTTTGCTGATTTAAAGGGTTTAAATCCTGGAAAACATGTTGTTAAGTTACAAGCAGAAGGATTAAACAAAGAAATTAGTTATAAAATTAGTCCCGCTACAATTTCTGTTAATATACAAAAACGTAAGACAACGACATTCCCTATTCAGGTGAAATTTAATGAACGTCGTTTAGCGCAAGGGTATAAGAGTGGGACGCCTGTTTTAGATAATAATACGATTTCTGCATCCGGTGCGGAAGGCGATGTGAATGCTATTTCAGAAGTGGTTGCACAAGTAAATGTCAGCAGCAATCAGATCAAGTCAACAATTTCACAAGAAGTCTTACTTGAGGCCTTAGATGTAAATGGTAAAACTTTAAATGTCGTCATGACCCCATCAACAGTCGGTGTTACAATACCGGTTGAGAGTACTAAAACCACTAAAAAATTACCTTTGAATTTTGTTTCAAGTGGAACTGGCGTATCTGGGAAGACGTATAAGTTTTCAAGTGATACAAAACAAGTAACGGTAACGGGTACAGAATCAACCTTAAGCAAATTAAGTAAACTTGATGTTGTGGTACCAATTAATAAGATTAGTGATTCCGTTACGAAAACAATTAGTATCGATTTGGATAAGAATAATTTAATTTCATCAAATCCAGAATCTGTTAAAGTAAAAATTAGTGCTTCTGGTGGAACCGCAGCATCAAAAACTGAAAGTAGTGAAACAACAACTGATCAGACATCGACGAGCTCTGAAACCAGTTCAGAAAGTAGTGAAAGTGCTACTTCGTCTTCATCGACAAGTTCTGATAGTTCAAGTAGTTCAAGTGAATCAACGAACGCATTAAATTAATTAATTAGTGAGGAGAAAATAATGAAATATTTTGGTACAGATGGTGTTAGAGGAATTGCAAATAAAGAACTAAGTCCTGAGTTAGCATTTAGATTGGGACGTTTAGGTGGGTATGTTCTATCAGAGCATGCACAACTTGAAAATAACGATAGACCACAAGTGCTTGTTGCGCGTGATACACGAATCTCTGGTCAAATGCTTGAACAAGCTTTGATTTCAGGGTTATTATCAGTTGGGATTGAAGTACTCTCATTAGGCGTTATTTCAACACCTGGTGTAGCGTACCTTGTACGTGCCCAAAATGCAGTTGCTGGAATTATGATTTCAGCTTCACATAATCCCGTTCAAGATAACGGCATTAAATTTTTTGGTGCGGATGGTTATAAACTATCTGATGAACAAGAAGAAGAAATTGAAGTTTTATTAGAAAAAGATTCTGATGATTTGCCAAGACCAGAAGGTGAAGGCCTTGGAGTATTAGCAGATTATCCAGAAGGTGTACTGAAATATACACAATTTTTGGAACAAACAATTCCTGATGATTTAGAAGGAATTCATGTTGGAATTGATTCAGCTAATGGCGCAACAAGTGGACTTGTTTCACGTTTGTTTGCTGATTTAAATGCTGAATTTGAAACAATGGCAACTTCGCCTGATGGATTAAATATTAATGATGGCGTTGGTTCAACACATCCAGAAGGATTAGCTAAATTTGTAGTTGAAAATAAGCTTGAAGCCGGGATTGCTTTTGATGGCGATGGTGATAGATGTATTGCTGTTGATGAATTAGGTAATATTATTGATGGCGATAAAATTATGTACATTTGTGGATTATACATGAATGAACGTGGTCGCTTGAAAAAAGAAACAGTTGTGACAACTGTTATGAGTAATATTGGACTATACAAAGCACTTGAAGCAGCTGATTTAACATCAGTTAAAACACAAGTTGGTGATCGTTATGTTGTTGAAAAAATGCGTGCTGACGGTTACAACATTGGTGGCGAACAATCTGGACATATTGTATTCTTAGATTACAATACAACTGGTGATGGGATGCTAACTGCTATTCAATTGCTAAATGTTATGAAGAAAACAGGCAAGAAGTTATCTGAATTAGCTGCAGCTGTTCAGACTTATCCACAAGAACTTGTGAATGTTAGAGTGACAGATAAGCAAGCTGCATTAGATAATCAAAAAATTAAAGATAGTATTGCAGAAGTTGAAGCAGAAATGGCCGGCGATGGCCGAGTTCTTGTGAGACCTAGTGGAACTGAAAATTTATTACGTGTTATGGCCGAAGCACCAACAGAAAAAGAAGTTAAAGCTTATGTTGATCGAATTGTGCAAACAGTTCAAACTGAAATGGGCGTTTAGAAATTAAGCGAAAGAGTCATTTGAATGAAAATTCAAATGACTCTTTTTTTATTTTAAAGTTGATTTAAAATATAGACCAATATATTAATTCTTGACAAAAAAATATCAGAAAGGTATATTAATAGATATTGATAAGGGTTACTTGTTTTTTAAACATCTATACCAATTTTAAAATAATAATAAAAAATACATTTAAAAAAAGGATGACATAAACTATGTGTGGAATTGTTGGCGTAACAGGAAAAACGAATACTGTTGAAATTTTAATTAATGGTTTGGAAAAATTAGAATACCGTGGTTATGATTCAGCCGGTATTTTTGTTGATAACAAAACGGGTGAAGATTACCTTGTTAAAGAGGCTGGACGTATTTCGAATTTGAAGTCGGCCATTGATGATAAGGTTCATGGAACTGCTGGAATTGGACATACGCGTTGGGCAACACATGGCGTACCAAGTAAATTTAATGCCCATCCTCATGTTTCTGAAGATGGCCGCTTTTACCTTGTACATAATGGCGTTATCACTAATTTTTCTGAGTTAAAAGAACAATATTTAAAAGACGTAAATTTTGTTAGTGAAACAGATACTGAGGTTGTTGTTCAATTAATTGGATATTTTGCAAATAAAGAAAATTTAACTGCTAAACAAGCATTCAAAAAAGTTTTATCATTACTTGAAGGTTCTTCATATGCTTTCTTGATGATGGATCGTGAAGAACCAGAAACATTGTTTGTGGCTAAGAATAAGAGTCCTTTATTAATTGGTGTTGGGGATGGCTTTAATGTTGTCTGCAGTGATGCCATGGCAATGTTGAAAGAAACACATGACTTCATTGAACTCATGGATGGTGAAATGGTTATTGTTAAACCTGACTCTATTGAAATTGAAAATAAAGCTGGTGAAGCCGTATCACGTGATTCATATCATGTTGAAATGGATGATAGCGATTCAGAAAAAGGCGCATATCCATTCTACATGCTAAAAGAAATCGATGAACAACCAGCTGTTATGCGACGTTTATTGAGTGAGTATGTTGAAAATGAAGAAACTGTTAAAATTGATGATAGTATTTTAAACGCAATGAAAGCTGCTGATCGCATCTATATTGTTGCTGCAGGGACAAGTTACCATGCCGGATTAGTTGGAAAAGAATTATTTGAAGGTTTAGCTAATGTACCAACAGAAGTACATGTTGCTTCAGAATTTGGTTATCATATGCCATTACTTTCAGAAAAACCATTCTTTATTTTCTTATCACAAAGTGGTGAAACAGCTGATAGCCGTCAGGTTCTTGTAAAAGTTAACGAAATGATGTACCCAAGTTTAACAATTACAAATTCAGCAAATTCTACACTTTCTCGTGAGGCAACATATACGTTATTATTACATGCTGGTCCTGAAATAGCAGTTGCCTCAACTAAGGCATATACAGCTCAAATTGCCGTTGAAGCACTTTTAGCAAAAGCGTTAGGAACAGTTACAAAACAAACAAAAGCTCTTAATTTTGATGTTTATCATGAATTAACAATGGTTGCAAATGCTATGCAAGCTATGGTTGATGATAAAGACTCAATTAATGACTTAGCGAAAGAATTCTTAAGTGAAACGCGTAACGCTTTCTATATTGGTCGTGGTATTGATTACGATGTTTCAATTGAAGCTGCACTTAAATTAAAAGAAGTCTCTTATGTTCAAACGGAAGGTTTTGCATCTGGTGAATTAAAACATGGAACTATTGCCTTGATTGAAGAAGGCACACCAGTTGTAGCTATTATTACTGATAAACCGACTGCAAGTCATACACGAGGCAATGTTCAAGAAGTCTTGGCTCGTGGAGCAAATACAATTATCATCTCAACAGAGACATTAGCAAACGAGGGTGATCAAATTGTATTACCAGATGTTTCTGACTTATTAACACCGTTAGTAAGTATTGTGCCTGCACAATTATTGGCTTACTATACAAGCCTAAACCGTGGCTATGATGTTGATAAACCTCGTAATTTAGCTAAGAGTGTTACTGTCGAATAAGATAGATTGAAGAAATGATATTACCTGTTTAAGGGTAGTATCATTTTTTTGTTTATTATTTGGTATAGACCTATTGCTTTTTTTAAAATGATATTGTATTATTGGACTATACCAATTAGAGGAATAAATAATTGAAAAGAGGACAATCAAATGAAATTAATTATTGTTAAAGACCAAAACGAGGGTGGCCAAAAAGGCTACGAAATTTTTAAAGCTGCTAAAGAAGCAAATGCTAAAGTCTTTGGACTTGCTACAGGAAGCACACCATTAACAACCTATGCCGCAATTACAGCCAGTGACTTAGATTTTACGGATTCAACATCAGTTAACTTAGATGAATATGTTGGTTTAGGTGAAAAAGATTCACAAAGTTACCGTTACTTTATGAATGAAAATTTATTTAGTAAAAAACCATTTAAGACATCTTACTTACCTAATGGTCTTGAAAGTGATTCAGAAAAAGAAACAAAACGTTATGACAAAATTATTGAAGATAATCCAATTGATTTACAAATTTTGGGTATTGGTAAAAATGGTCATATTGGATTCAATGAACCTGGAACAGCTGAAGATAGCTTGACACATAAAGTTCATTTAACGGAGTCAACGATCAAATCAAATGCACGTTTCTTTGATAACGAAAATGATGTTCCTGAATATGCTTATTCAATGGGTATTGGATCAATCATGAAGTCGCACAAGATTTTACTTGAAGCTTTTGGTGAAAGTAAGGCAGAAGCTATTAAGGGAATGATTGAAGGCCCTATAACAGAAGACCTACCTGCAAGTTTCTTACAAAATCATGATGATGTAGTTGTCATTGTTGATGAAGCAGCTGCAAGTTTATTAAAAAATAAATAAAATTATCATCCATATGTAGAACTAATTCATTTAAAGCGTTAAAATAAATGGATTGGTTCTATTTGTGTTTTGTGCTTGCTTGACGGCTGATAGTAAGTCTAGTAACATGATGACAATTGTAAGAAAATACGTTTTTAGGAAGTTGAAAAAATGGTCGATTATAAAATTAGAGTAAAAAATGTCACAAAAGAATATGACTTATTTAAAACAAAATCTGAACATATCAAATCATTCTTTTCTTTTAAAAGTACGACGGTACCTCATTTTTGGTCTCTTAAAGGAATCTCGATGGATGTTATGAGTGGAGAAACACTTGGTTTAATTGGCGTTAACGGCTCAGGTAAATCAACGTTATCCAATATTATTTCGGGGATTATTCCACAAACAACCGGTATTGTAGATGTTCGCGGAGAAACTTCTATTATTGCTATCGGCGCTGGATTGAGAGGCCAACTAACCGGATTAGAAAATATTCGATTAAAAGGTTTAATGCAGGGTCTAACTAACCAACAAATTGATGATATTTTAGATGAAATTATTAATTTTGCTGATTTAGGTGATTTTGTTTATCAACCCGTTAAAAGCTATTCTAGTGGGATGAAATCTCGTTTAGGCTTTGCTATTGCCGTGCATATTGATCCTGATATTTTGATTATTGATGAGGCATTGTCAGTTGGCGATGATACTTTTTATCAAAAATGTGTTGATAAAATTAACGAATTTAAAGAACAAGGAAAAACAATTATTTTTGTTAGTCATTCATTAAAACAAATTGAAATGCTATGCGATCGTGTCGCATGGATCCAATATGGTGATTTAAAACAAGTTGGTCCTACTAAAGAAGTTGTCACTAAATATAAAGCTTATATTGATTGGTTTAAAAAATTATCAAAAAAAGAAAAAACAGCGTACCAAAAGAAACAAAAAGAGGCTCAAAAAGCGTTTAGTATCGATGACTATCTTATTAACCAAGTAGACAAAGAAAGTGCTGATGAAGCAAATTTAGGCGTTTCAAAGCAAGTTATTACCGAAAAGGTAAAAAAGGATTTCTATGGCTCTGTTTTAAATGAAAAAATGTCTAAACCAAGTAAGGTGCTAACAGCTGTGATTTTAGTCGCTGTGGTATTCTTTAGTTTAGTAAATATATCAGGGCATTCAATAAGTCATATTATTGAGAACCCAACAAGTATTGTTCATCCAGATAATACGAAATAATAGGAAAGTGTTGGCGTAGATCATTCGACAGCACTTTTTTAATACAAACTATTGACAACGCTTACATTTGATGTTATCTTAAGTTTGTAAGGTATATGAATTACCTTTATCAATTCTCTTTCTCTCTTATGCTAGCCACTATTGCGATGTAGTGGCTTTTTTTGTGCTTGTTGTACTTATTGTCAAATGTGTTTATACTTAATTAAGAGAATAGATGTAGAAAGTTGGGTTCAATATGAAAAGTCATGAAGTTTTATCATTAATTGAAGAAATTACTAGAAAAGATGGTTCTAAATATTTTGAATTATCGAACATGGTACAAAATGGGAGAGCAGAACTTGCAGTTCAAAGAGATTTATTGAAAGAAGTCCGTATTCTACAGTTAAATATTCCCAGATCATCACACGTTATTAATTATGAAAAATATATTAATCAAAATTTTGAAATGCCACTAGAAGCATTTACTGAATATCAAGAGTGGCATAAAACAGAAGAAGCTCAAAATGATTTGAATGCGATATTAAAAGACAATCATATTGAGTAAATATTACCAAAAATATCTTTACAAAATAGGTTAACCTATGGTATAAAATAGTATAGACAGAAATGAATTATAAAGATTGCTCAGTAGTTCAGCGGTAGAACGCTTGACTGTTAATCAAGATGTCGTAGGTTCGATCCCTACCTGAGCAGTATTCATAGAGGATGATCGACTTACTGCCGGTTATCTTTTTTTATTTATGAACTTAATTTTTTGAGTCCATTATAAGAAATTAATGATTAACTTGAATTATTTCTGAATACAGTTTAAAATTAAGAGATTGTAAGAAAGGGGGATTGCGAAATGTCATCAAACAACCATACAGGTGTCGGTAACGATCGTCGTCCAGTTAATACTCCAAACAAAAAGAACCGTCGTCGTAAACAACAAGAACTTGCTACTTTCTTAAAAGAAAGCAAAGCTAACGACGCAGCAGTTGCAGCAAAAAAAGCATAATTTAGTTAAATAAATGATGGCCACCGTTGATTAGAACGGTGGTTTTTTTGCATACTTTAGAATGAGTATTTTTTATTTAAATATATTTTTAGTGCCTTTTAGCTTACAATAAAAGAATCAATAAACTGACTAATGGAGTGATTTAAATTGGCTAAGAATTTTTATGCAGTATATAAAGGACGTAAAACGGGTATTTTCACAAAATGGCCTGATGTGGCAAAGTTGGTTAATGGATACGATGGGGCACGATACAAAGGATTTGAAACGCGAGATGAAGCCCAAAATTGGATGGATGATGGGGCACCTAGACCAACAGCGACAGGTAGTAAAAAAAGTGCGACAGCAGTTCATCAATCCGTAACTTTAACTTCAGATTCAATTCAAGTCTGGACTGATGGTGGTTCGAGAAATCATGGTAATAAATTAGGCGGTCACGTCCTAGCAGAAGATACTGCGGCATGGGCTTTTTATATTAAAACACCGGGTGAGACCTTTTCTGGTACAGATGGTGAAAAAGGTAAAACTAATAATCATATGGAAATTATGGCATTTCTTCAAGCTATGAAAAAATTAATTGATTTAGGATTACGAGAAGAACACGTCGTATTTATATTAGATTCGAAGTATGTCTTGAATGCAATTCAAAAAAATTGGTTAGTAGGTTGGCAACGTCGAAATTGGAAAAAAGCGGATGGTCAAACAGTACTTAATGTCGAACTTTGGCAACAAGTTGCTGAATTAATACCAGCTTTCACTAATGTTGATTTTGAATGGACAAAGGGTCATGCAGATAATGAAGGTAATAATAAAGTTGATGAATTATTAAATGAAACAATGGATAAAATGTAAGATAGGTGAAGTGGATTTCTACTAATGTAGAGAGCCACTTTTTTTATTTAAATGAATTCAAATTAAGATGAATAAAAAAGATTAGGCAGTAAATTAAAACGTTTACTGAAAGCGGTTGCTAAAATTCTAACGTGGTGTTATTATATTCATGAAGATAGATATAGGGGGATGATTGACAATGGAAGCTGAAGAATTAGAACCAGGGCAATCCGAAGCGCTACAGGAATTTATTTCCAATCTAGATATTTTGAACGCTTTGGCAGATGAAAAAAGACAACGATTAATTATTTTGCTAGGTTCTAAGTCACGGCAAGAGTTAACGGTTTCTGAGCTGGTTGACCGCATGGCGTTATCACAACCGGCAGTTTCACATCATTTGAAAGTTTTAAAAAATGTGGGACTTATTGATTATAAACAAACAGGATTAAAACGTTTTTACTTTTTAACACCTGAAAAAACATTAAACCGTTTGGAACATTTAATTAAAATGATTCGTGAAGGCGAAAAATCGAAGGAGGAATAGATTATGACTCAAAAAGCATATATGATTGGTACAGGTGTTGGTAACTTAGCAGCAGGTATCTATTTAATTCGTGATGGTGGCTGGCATGGTGACCAAATTACGATGTTTGGTTTAGAAAAACATGGTGCTAATGATGGCGCTGCAGTTAAAGATTATGTGACTGAATATGGTAACCAAGGTTTGAGTAATCAAAAAGGATTCCTAGCTAAAGGTGGTCGTATGTTGAATGAAGAAACATATGAAAACTTATGGGATGTTCTTCGAGAAGTGCCATCATTGGATAATCCTGGAAAGACAGTTACAGATGAAATTTTAGATTTTGATCATGCACATCCAACGCATGATATTGCACGCTTAATTGATAAAATGGATGGTATTAGAAATAAAGGCGGTAAGAATGATTATCGTCATATGCAATTTAATACACGAGATCGCGTTTTACTAACAAAATTAATGACGATGCCTGAATCAAAGGAATCAGAGATTAATGATATCAGTATTGAAAAATGGTTTGAAAATAGTCCACACATGTTTACAACTAATTTCTGGTATATGTGGCAAACAACTTTTGCCTTCAAAAAGGAAAGTTCAGCAATGGAATTACGTCGTTATATGAACCGAATGATTCTTGAATTCAGTCGTATTAACACATTGGAAGGTGTTACAAGAACACCATATAACCAATATGAAAGTATTATTTTACCAATGCGTAAATATCTTACAGACCGTGGTGTAACCTTTGTGGATAACCGTAAGATAACTGAATTTAAATTTAAAGATACAGCTTTACGTGACGATATTGTTGTCACTGGTCTTGAATATGAAGAAGTCGATAATGATAATAAAGTCGGCGAAATCATTATTAATGATGGCGATTTAGTATTTGATACGAATGGTTCAATTACAGATAGTTCATCAATGGGCGATATTGATACACCGATTGTGGAAAATATGGACTATGCACCTAGTGCTAAATTATGGAAACAAGCTACTGAACATTTCTATAACTTAGGTAAACCAGATAAATTCTTTAATGATCGTCAACAAAGTGAATGGATGAGTTTTACAGTCACAACTGATAATCATTTAGCAGTAAATGAAATTGCACGGATTACACAACAAGAACCTGGTAATGCATTGAATACCTGGGTTGATAGTAATAATTTATTATCAATCGTGGTTCATCATCAACCTCATTTCCATGCTCAAAAAGAAAATGAGACTGTATTCTGGGGTTACTGTTTATATCCTCGTCGCAAGGGTGATTTTGTTCAAAAACCATTTATCGAGATGACTGGTCGCGAAATGTTAGAAGAATTATTAGGCCATTTGGCTCAAACAGATACAGCTACGAATAATATTAGCCAACGTACAGATGAAATTATGGATAGTGTTGTTAATGTTATACCTGTTTATATGCCATATGCGAGTGCCTTATTTAACCGTCGCGCAATTGGTGATCGTCCTGACGTTGTACCTGAACATTCAAAGAATTTGGCCTTTATTAGTCAATTTGCAGAAATGCCATTTGATATGGTCTTTACAGAACAGTATTCGTTCCGTTGTGCACAAATTGCTGTGTATAAGTTCTTAGGAATTTCAGATACGCAATTAACACCATTACATCATTATGAAAAAATGCCAAAAGTTTTGGCAAAAGCAACGAAAACAATGTTTAGATAAGTTGAAATAACGATTTATAAGAATTTTTATAAATCGTTATTTTTTTGATGTATAATTAAGATTCATTCTAATTCGGAGAAGGTGTCTTAATGATCAAAATAAATACAGTAGCTGATCAGATACAATTATCAGGTATTCGTCGATTTGATGAATGGGTCTCCAAAATAGACGGTATCGATAAGTTAACGTTAGGTGAACCTAATTTCATCACACCTCAACATATTATGGACGCTACAAAAACAGCGCTTGATAACGGACAAACACATTATGAAGCCTCAGCTGGTAATCCAGAATTACGACAGGCAACTGCTGATTATTATAATGAAAAGTTTGAATTGGCTTATGACGCAAAGAATGTTTTAGTGACCGTTGGGGCAACTGAGGCAATTGCTACAGCATTAAAGACGGTAACAACACCAGGAGATTACATTTTAGTACCAGTTCCTTGTTATCCAGCTTACTTGCCATTAATGCAGTTACAAGGCGTTAAACCTATTTTTATGGATACACGTACGACGAACTTTAGGGTAACGGCAGAGCTTATTGAAAAGACATTGCAGGAAAATAAGAATAAAGCTATCGTTGGATTTATATTTAATTATCCAACTAACCCTACCGGTGTTTCTTATGGTAAAATTGAGTTATCTTCTATTAAAGATGTTTTGAAAAAACATGACATTTGGGTGATGAGCGATGAAATTTACTGCGAGTTAACCTATGAACAACCGCATATTTCCATGGCTAATTTGTATCCTGAAGGGACAATTTTAATAATGGGATTGTCTAAATCACATGCAATGACCGGTTGGCGGATTGGGTTTGTATTAGCTGAAGAACGATTAATTAATGCTATGAAAAAGGTCCACCAATATCACGTAACGACCGCGGCAACTTTATCACAAGTAGCTGCACTTGAAGCTGTTAAAAATGGGAAGCAAGATAGTGTACCAATGAGAGATGCTTATCATATTCGTCGTGATAGATTGGTAACAGCCTTAGAAAAATTAGGTTATAATTTAATTAAACCAGATGGCGCCTTTTATTTATTCGTTGAAATACCTAAAAAACTAAAATTAACGTCAGTTGAATTTTGTCAGCAACTTGCTCTGAAAGAAAAGGTAGCTGTTGTTCCAGGTAGTGCATTCACAGAATTTGGTGAGGGCTACTTTAGAATAAGTTTTGCTGCAAGTGATGAACAGTTAGCAAAACTCATCATCGCCTTGGAAAATAGTAAGCATTAAATTCAATTTATTAATCTAATTATGGTACGTTTGTATGAGTAAAAGGAGTGATTAAAATGGATGGAAATGTTGACTGGACAATTGCTGAGCTTAAAAAAATTGAAACAGAAGAAAACCAATTATTGATTGAAGCTACAATTGCGCTATTAAAAGATCAGTCAGTTGAAATTGAGAGCTTGCATGGCTCAATGGAAGGGCAGCTTTGGAGCCCAAGTAACTGGCGTAAGTAAAATCATCAATAATGGCAACAAAACAAGTGAGGAGTGACGATATGAATAATAGATTAGAAAAGTTGGACTTTGACATAACACCGGTAACTTTTAAACGCGTTTTAGTTGCCATAGATGAGGATGATTCTGAATCATCAATTTTAGCTTTTAATTATGCGGTAGCGTTAGCTAAGTTACAACAAATTCCTTTAGGGATTGTTTCAATATTAGAGACAGGTGATATGAATATTTTTGATTCTATGTCACCAGTTGTTATCAAAGAAAATAAAAAATTACTTGAAGAAAGTATCGAACGCTATGTAGATAAGGCGCATGATTTTGGCGTTAAAAATGTACAAGCAATTGTTTCTGCTGGTAGACCAGGTTCTGAAATTGTTGAGAAGGTTATTCCAGATTTTAAACCGGATATTCTAATTTGCGGTTCAAAAACGAATACGCCAAGTAATTCAAAGAAATTATTTATTGGCTCTCAAGCTAGTTATATGGCTCAAAATGCACAATGTTCCGTTAGTGTCATCAGATAATATTTTAAAAATATGAATGTTAAAAGAGCGAAAAACTCATTTTACAGTTTTTTGCTCTTTTTTAATAAAAAAATAACATAATTGTTCGTATATATGATAAGATTAACCATAGTAAATTAAAATATAGTGAGGATGGTTAAATTGAAATATTATAAAGCGTACCGAATTAGTCTTGGGTGGCAAATTTTAATTGGATTAATTTTAGGAATTATTATTGGTGCTATTGGGTATCAAAATAAACTCATTATTAACTCACTTCAACCGCTGGGAACCATCTTTATTAATATGATCAAAATGATTGTCTTACCGATTGTTGTTTCATGTCTAGTGGTCGGAATCGCCAATATGGGAGATATCCACAAATTAGGTAGAATCGGTGGAAAAACATTAATTTACTTTGAAATTATGACAACAATTGCGATTGCATTAGGATTAATTGTTGGTAACTTAACTAAACCCGGACAATTTATAGATATTACAGCTTTAAATAAAGTCGATATTAGTCAATATGTTACAACTGAAAACTCAACCTCTACTGGGTTGAGTACGATTTTAATGCATATTGTGCCAACTAATATTTTTGAGGCACTTGTTAAAGGTGATATGCTGCCTATTATCTTCTTTTCCGTTTTATTTGGACTCGGGACAGCAACGCTAGGTGAGAAGGGAAAACCGATTATTGATTTCTTCTCAGCTGTATCTGAAGTTATGTTCAAAGTGACAAACTGGGTAATGAAATTGGCACCTATCGGTGTTTTTGCATTAATTGGTGTCACAATAGCACAATTAGGCGTTTCTGCTTTAAAACCATTAGGGTTCTTTATTATTGTGACCTATATAACGATGATATTTTTTGTTATTGTAGTAATGGGTCTTGTTGCTAAATTATTTAAAATTAATTTAATCGTCTTGTTAAAGGTAATCAAGGATGAAATGATTCTTGCTTTTTCAACGGCTAGTTCTGAAGCAGCACTGCCTAAAATTATGGAAAAAATGGAAAATTTTGGTGTTAAAAAGGGAATTGTTTCTTTTGTTGTTCCAACAGGATATACATTTAATCTAGATGGATCAGCAATTTATCAGTCAATAGCTGCTCTGTTTTTGGCACAGGCATACCATATTAATTTATCAATTGGACAACAAGTTACATTATTGATTGTGTTAATGATTACGTCTAAAGGGATGGCTGGAGTACCTGGTGCATCATTTGTCGTCCTATTAGCGACAATCTCAACTATTGGTGTTCCTGCTTCGGGGTTGGCTTTTATCGCTGGAGTTGATAGAATCATAGATATGGGTCGTACAACCGTCAATGTTGTTGGTAATTCATTAGCAGCTGTTATTATCGCACAATCAGAAAATGAATTTGATCGTGAAAAGAATCAAAAGTATTTAGAAAAATTGAACATTAAGTAACCTTAAAAAGGGGGCTTTCGGAAAAAAATGACGAAAGAAATTAAATTAAAATGGTTGTTAATAGGTTCAGTGATTAGTAGCGCAGGTTCAAGTTTCGTCTGGCCGTTAACAACAATTTACATGCATAACTATTTAGGTAAAAGTTTAACATTTTCTGGAATTGTACTATTAATAAACTCAGTTGCGACTATTATTGGTAATTATGCTGGTGGTTATTTATTTGATAAATGGCGGCCTTATTATGCGACATTGGTAGGAATCGTAATTGCATGGTTGGCCGTATTAGGCTTAGTTTTCATGCATGGCTGGCCAGCATACCCAATTTTGCTAGTTATTTTGGGTCTTGGTAACGGGATTGTGGCAACAATTTTAAATTCATTTGCGGCCACAATTAGAAGAAAAGATAGTCGATATGTTTTTAATCTCTTTTATTTAGCTTTAAATTTAGGGATTGTTATTGGGACATTATTAGTTGGATACGTGATTGAAGTTAGTGTCACAATGGTCTTTGTATCAGCATTAATTTTATATTCAATATTTTTGATTACTGCTATTTTAGCGTATAGAGTTGATCCAATACGAAAAAAAGTGAAACCAACAAAATCAGAACAATCAGCTGGTGTTAATCCCAAAGTTTGGATTATCGGCGCAATGTGGTTAACATTCCTGGTTATTTGGTTGAGTTACGAGCAATGGCAAAGTAATTTATCAATTTATATGGATAAGTTAGATATTCCATTGAGTCAATATAGTTTATTATGGACGATTAATGCAGGACTCATTGTTTTTGGACAACCACTAGTGACGCTTGTAACGAGAACAATTGCTAAGTCATTATTTAGACAAATTATTATGGGTGTTGGCTTATTTGCGTTATCATTTACAACACTTATTTTTGCGAAAGACTTTTCTCATTTTGTCTTTTCAATGGTCTTGTTGACGTTAGGTGAAATGGTCGCATTCCCAGCCATTCCGGCATGGATTAATGAACTGGCCGAGCCAGGTCAAGAAGGTAAGGCACAAGGAACGATTAATATTGCCGCATCTATTGGTAAAGCGTTAGGACCATTAGTTGGTGGAATCGTAATTGAACGATTGTCATACAACGGTTTGTTCGTTGGTTCGACATTATTAATCTTACTTGCCTTGGCAGTTGTTGTTATTGCAACTAAGAAAGCGAATATAAAATCGTAAAAAAATACCACAACTTTTATAAGGTTGTGGTATTTTTTATTCTAAATCATTAAAATAGGCTAATAAATCAGTCGTAGATAGGTTGGCACGTTTTTCACCTGATAAATCAGATTGAATCTGACCATCATTTAAGACAATTGTTCGATTACCATATGATAATGCGTCCTCTAAGTGATGCGTAATCATTAGACAAGATAATTGTTCTTGTTCAACAATTTCGGCGGTTAATTTTAATAATTCTTGGCTTGTTTTGGGGTCGAGGGCGGCCGTATGTTCATCTAGTAGCAGTAAGTCAGGTTGAATCAAAGTTGCCATTAAAAAACTTAATGTTTGACGTTGACCACCAGACAAGTTTCCAGCAGGTGTATTTAAATGTTCTGATAAACCATTTGGCATCTTTGCGGTTAATTCACGAAATTGCGTCATTTTTTGTTTTAAATGACGAGGTTTAAACCGACGGCGACTGCCTCGATTTAAGGCTAATAATAGATTTTCAGCGACTGTCATTCTAGGTGCTGTGCCCATTTTAGGATCTTGAAAAACACGACTAATATAATTTGTCCGTTTAATATCATTTTCATTCGTAATATTTTTATTGCGTAACATAATTTTGCCACTCGTTGGTTTAATATTACCAGCAATTGTATTGAAAAGGGTCGATTTACCAGCGCCATTAGTACCAATTACAGTTATAAAATCGCCTTTATTGATGGTGAGGTTTAAATTTTTTAAGATTTGTTGCTCCTCAGAAGTACCGGTATTAACGGTAGTGACGATATTGGAAAGTGAAAAAATGGGTTCAGTCATTTTGAATGGCCTCCTTCAAACAAAGTATTTAGTCTTAGCGCTTTTCGGAGAGTTGGTAACATTAAACAGAATGCTAAAATAATAGCAGAAATTAATTTTAAATCGTTTGCGTTAAAGCCTAATGTTAATACAATTAAAATAACAAATCGGTAGAAAATACTACCAATGACAACGGCAACCAAACGTGCTGTTAATGATAAGTTACCAAAAACAACTTCACCGATAATAATTGCAGCAAGCCCAATGACAATCGTTCCGATACCCATACTGATATCAGCATAGCCATTATTTTGCGCGATTAGCCCACCGGCAAGTCCGATGAAGCCATTTGAAACCATTAGTCCTAAAATCTTCATACGATCGGTTTGGATACCAAGTGAGCGGGCCATTTTTTCATTATCACCGGTTGCGATGAACGCTTGGCCTAATTCGGTATTTAAAAAGAAAGCGAGTAAGCCAATACTAATGATAACCAGAATGAGCCCTAATACAACGGAATCAAAAGATGCAGGAAGATTAGTTAGAAAGTGAGCAGAAAAAATTGTATTTTGTCCAAGTAAACTGATATTTGCTTTTGTTAAAATTCGTAGGTTAATTGAATATAAACTTGTCATGACAAGGATTCCAGCTAATAAAATCGGAATTTTACCTTTTGTATAAAGTAACCCGGTGGCTAGACCAGCTAGTGTCCCTGCTAGAAATGCAAAGAATGTGGCCAGAAGCGGGTTAACTCCGTGGATTAGACAAATCACAGTTACGCTGGCGCCCATTGGAAAAGTACCTTCGACAGTCATATCAGGAAAGTCTAAAATTCTAAATGAAAGATAAAGACCAAGACCTAAAACCCCCCATAGGAGTCCTTGTCCGATAGCAGATACAATAATTGTCATTTGATTAACTCTCCTTTATTTTTGGCTTGATCAATTAATGCTTGTGGAATTGTAATATTTAAGGCCTTTGCTGTTTTCAAATTAATAACAAGATCACCTTTTTTTACAAAATTAATTGGTGTTGTTGCAGGGACACTTTTTCCAGAAAGAACGGCAGCAGCCATTTTACCAGTGGCTACACCTAAATCATATTGGTTAATACTAATAGTTGCCAAGCCGCCATTTTTGACCATTGTATCTACTGCAGGGAAAATTGGAATTTTAGCTTGTGTCGCATTTTTAACGAGAGTCTGCATACTTGATGCTACTGTGTTATCCGTGGGGACATAAACGGCATCAACAGATGCTACGAGCGATTGTGACACTTGGTCAACATCATTTGTAGAGGTAATTGTTGCCGATTTAACTTCTAAGCCTGATTTGATTGCTGCAGATTTAAATTGTTGATACTGTTTTGTAGCTGAATCGTCACTTGATGTGTAAAGGACACCCACGGTTTTCATATTAGGTATTAGTTCCTTCATTAAAGCTAACTGTGCTTTAATAGGTGCTTGATCAGAAACACCGGTGATATTATTACCTGGTTTCTGATTGTTGCTAACTAAACCAGAACCTTTTGGATCAGTAACGGCACCTAAAATAATTGGTGTTTTTTTAGTTACATTAGCTAAAGATTGTGCAGAGGGTGTTGCGATACCAATCATGAGATTAACATTTTCATTATTAAACTTGTCACTCATTGATTTTAAATTACTTTGATCAGCTTCAGCATTTTGGAAATCAATATTCACAGACTTACCAGGTACGTAACCTTCTTTTTCTAATCCAGCAATAATTCCTTTATGAATCGCATCCAGTGCAGGATGTGTTGTTAATTGAAGAATACCAATTGTTGGTACTCCTTTAGCGTTTGAAAATGTTGTTGGTTGAAGTGTTGAGAAAAAAGCAATCACTAAGAATAAAAATAACGCAATAATGGTTCCAATTAATCGTTTCATTTTATAAGTACCCCTTTAATTTTTAATAAAAAAAGACAGTCCTCAGATTCGAGGGCCGTCTTGAAAGACAAAACCCCCGCATGAATATACTGATATCCATACAGGGGTTTTGATTTATAGAAACCAAACCGATATACAGATACAATCTGAATAGACAGATTATATCTGTAAAAAACAGACTACAATCTGAATAACCGGCTTTGCCAACGATTATTAAGTTTTACTTGTGAATAAGTCATAGGCTTGATTTCCTCTCTGAGTTAGTTGATAAATGTAGTATAGATAAATCTGATATTATTGTCAAATATTATTTAAAAGATTTTAAAAGTTATAAAGAGTATAATTTAGAAAACAACAAAATTGATTCGACATTCATAGTGCGGTATGATATTTTTATTGGGAATAGCGCACTATGAATTCATAATATGAGGTGAAAAACTATGAAAAAATCGTTAAAGATTGGTATTAGTATCGGAAGTATTTTAGTTTTGGGAATTCTTGGTGGAGCAAGTTTCAATCAAAGTATGCATTTTAATAAAGGCATCACAATTAATGATACAGATGTCAGTGGATTAAGTGTTGATAAAGTTATTAGTAAGTTAAAAAATGAAACGTCAAAAAATGTTATTTATGTAGGTAAAACAAAAATAGTCGATGCAAAAGATACAACAACTGGTTTTACTGATGAAGATAAGCCAGCGATTAAAGCATTGTTGAAGAAGCAACGTACCATTCTTCCTTCAAATGTTAAGAAAAATTATGCGATTGTTCCACAAAAGTTGAATACAACAGTTAAGGATCAATTAAAAGCACAATTAAAAACCCAACTAACAAAGTTAAATAAAACAAGAACAGTGGCTGTTGATGCAAGTCCCATTTTAAAAAATGGAAAAGTATCAGTAACACCTGGGAAAAAAGGGAATCAATATAATGTTAAGCAAATTTTAGCTGCCTATGATAAGGCTGGCTATAGTAGCATTACGAAGTTGAAGGATACTGAACTCCAACCTTTATCTGCTGACAGTAAAACAGTTAAAGCTGATACTGAAAAATTGGATACACTAGCTGCTAGACAGACTGTTTATACCGTTCAATCAACGAAGTATACGTTGAAGGGTGCAGATATTCTTAAGCAAGCAACTGTTGAAGATGGTAAATATGTTGTTGATACGAGTGGTATTTCTGCAAAAGTAGATGAAATTAATAAGAAACAAGCAACATTGAATAAAAAGTATAATTTTAAAACGGCTACAGGAAGTACTGTTCCAGTTAGTGGACAATCATATGGTTGGGCCCTTGGAATGAATGACTCAGTGACACATGTTTTGACAGCGTTAGAAGATGGTACTGCAGCTATTGACGCAACCAATGATAAATATGGTGTTGGCTATAATACTTATGGAACTGGTTACACAACGACTGCAAATGATGGACTTGGAGATACGTATGCTGAAGTGTCAATTGCGCAGCAGAAAGTTTGGATCCATAAAAATGGCAAGGTTGTTTTAACAACTGATGTTGCAACTGGTAAACATAGTACTGGTGAAGATACAACTAAGGGTGTTTGGTATATTATGTACAAACAAACGCCATCAATACTTAAAGGTAGTGAAGTTGGTAAAGCTAATTATTCTGTCAAAGTTAGTTACTGGGCTCAATTCACAAATAGTGGAATTGGTTTCCATGACGCTAGTTGGAGAACAAATTGGTCTAAAACAGCTTATCTTAAAGATGGTTCTGGTGGTTGTGTTAATACAAAACCAGCCGCAATGGCAACTTTATTTGCGAACGTTTCACAAAACGAACCTGTTGTTGTTTATTAATTTAAGGCTTAATCAGTTCTTAAACTGGTTAAGCTTTTTTTAATGATTTATTATTAATAACTTCATAGATAAGTCATAAAGCCAAGGTAGTATGAACCTATACCAGAAAGGAAGTTTAACAAAATGAAAATAGATAAAAACAAAGATAATAAATTAATAAGTGATAATATCGTTTCTGCACAAGTCATTGCGTTGAACAATCATATTATTACTGTAAAAACTGAAAATTCAGAAATTATAAAAATTAAACAACCAAATAGTACAAAAAATGACAAGATATTTCTAGAGACAATGAAAGATATTTTACGGTCGGGATTGTGGATTCCTGTGAATCGAGTCATGCAAATTATAATGCGTTATGACTGGTTTGATACGCCATTTGAAGAATATAGTTATGTATAGAAATCATGTATAATAACGTTAGAGGTGGCAGGGATGACGATTAAATTAATTGCAGTAGATTTAGATGGTACATTTTTAAGGGATGATAAATCATACGATAAAGAAAGATTTTCGCATCAATTTGAAAGGATGCAACAACAGGGAATACATTTTGTGGTAGCAAGTGGGAATCCAACCTTAGCCATTGAACAATATTTTAAAGAAATTAAAGATAAAATTGGTTACGTTGCTGAAAATGGAGCAGTCATTCAAGATGCAAAAGAGTTATTGAAAGAATACATTTTTGAAAATAGTCTCTATCAAGAAACGATTCAGTATTTGAAGGAAACATTCACTGAAATAGGACTATTAGCGGTTAATAATCAAGGAGGTTTCTATGATAAACGGGAATCTGATACATTTATTCAAGATGTAAATGATTATTATCCGAAAGTAACCGGAGTCGATAATTTGGTATCACTTAATCAAGGAATTTCTATGCTGACGGGTCATTTTCCCGTGTCGTTATATGAAAGAATATCATTACAATTAAATACTGAAATGAATAATAAACTTCAAGCAAAAGCGTCTGGATTTGGTTATATTGATATTAATTTAGTGAACGCGACAAAGAAAAACGGCATAAATTTACTACAAAATCGTTGGCAAATCTTGGATGAAGAAGTTGCGACATTTGGGGATAATGATAATGATCAAGAAATGTTGGCGTTCACGCCGAATAGTTTTTCTATGGCTAGCGGATCAAAGTTAGCTAAAAAAACAGCAAAACACATCATTGGGTTGAATCAAAATGATAGTGTTTTGGATAGCATTGATGATATTTTAAATCATAAATTGTAAAGAAACGTTCTTTTCCAAGGGGCGTTTCTTTTTAGTTCTTTGTATCCGTTTACTTATGCAGTATAATAGAGTTATTAAAGCATAATCGGAGGAATGTAATTTTGACAGTCAAGATAATTGCAGTGGATTTAGATGGTACATTTTTAAGAGATAATAAAACGTTTGATGAAGTTAGATTTAGTCACCAATTAGTTGAACTAAAAAATAAAGGGATTCATTTCGTGGTAGCAAGTGGAAATCAAGTTATGAAAATTAAAGATATTTTTAAACGTATCTCTGGTGAAATAGGTTACGTTTCAGATAACGGTGCGGTTATTTATGATGGCAACACCCATATCAGATCATTTAATATTGATCCAGCCGTATTTGAAAAAACAGTTTTATATATCCAAAAGGTATCGCCAAATTATGGAATCTTAGCATCAACAGATGAGAGTGGGTATATTGATGCAAGTGAGTCTGATAACTTTGTAGAAATGGCTAATACGTACTATCCAGACATTATTAAGGTCCCTAATTTAAGTAAGGTTGAAAAAACTATTTCTAAAGTTACGATTAATGGCCCCATTGACGAATATAAAACATTTGCGGTTAAATTAAAAGAAAATGTTGATGAATCATTAGTTGCAAAAGTTTCTGGTTTTGGATTTATTGATATCAATGTTAAAGAGGCAACAAAACAAAATGGGTTAAATGCTTTGCAAGAATTATGGGATGTAAAAGATGATGAAGTAGTAACCGTTGGAGATAATGATAATGATGCTGAGATGTTGGCATACACACCATTAAGTTTTGCAATGGAAAAGTCTTCAAATATGGCAGCTAAAATGGCAAATCATCGTATCGGTTCAAATCAAGATGATAGCGTCTTAGATTTAATTGATGACGTTTTAGCAGGTAAATATTAAAATATAATTTAGATAATGACGTAAAAATAAGTGATGATTATCACTTATTTTTTTACAAAAAAAACCACTTTCTTGTGAAAGTGGCAGATAATTAAATTTATTTAGAAACAACGCTAAAACGTTCTTGATGATGTGAATTAGATTCAATTTCATCAACCAATGCGATAGAGAAGTCGGCATAGCTAATTTCACTATTACCTTGTGAATTCATTGTTAAAACGTCACCGGCAATTTGATAGTGGCCTGTTTTTTCGCCACTAGGATTGAAAAATGCAGCTGGTGAAATATAGACCCAATCTACATTTGAAACGGTACGGAGTGTGACTAAAGCATCACGCATATTTTTGGCTGTTGCTTTAGCACCTTCAGGGAAGTCAGGTGTATCACCAAGTAACAGTGTTTTTTCAGAATCAACGAAAAGACTACTTGCGCCACCAACAATAACGAGCTTAACCTTAGTATCAGCTAAGATATCCGTTAAATGTTTTAATGATGTTTGATGAAGATTTTCTTGACCAAATGGAGCGTTAAAAGCATCTACAATAACATCAAATAATTCTAAATCAGCAGTTGTTAACTTGAAAAGATCTTTTTCTATAAAAGGAACATCTTCTGTTAATTTGCTTTTATTTCTAATAATAGCAGTAACATCTAAATGACGAGAAACTGCCTCTTTTAATGTAGATTGTCCTTGTTTACCAGTTGCACCAATAATTCCAATTTTCATTTTATAACTCCCTTTCTAAGTAACTGTCTTCACAATAGTTGAATGACATTTTTTTGTCAAAGAATAAGTCGTCAGGTTACATCTTTATTTTAACTGATAAATATGGTATGTTTATAGTTGTTATGGGGATGTTCAGGATTCGACAGGTATAGGTTGAGCTTGGATTGCGTTTCGAAGTTTGCGTCTTCGTTAAAACGCTCAGTTAAATTATAACTGCAAAAAATAATAGTAATACTTACGCTTTAGCTGCTTAATAGCGCTCTAACGTAGATCCTCCTAGTATCGTCCATGTGCTAGATCTGGGTCCTAAATTAAGTGGACTTACGTTAACTTCTTCCACCTGGAGAAGTTAAAAGAGACTAATCAGGTTAGTCAGACGTGTTAGCCCTGTTATACGGCGCTACGGTTGGCGAATTTTAAATAGTATAACTATGAACGTAGATGTTTGAGTGGCAATATGCTTGGACGCGGGTTCGACTCCCGCCATCTCCATTTTACAGTTTGAATAAGGTTGAAAAGCCTTATAAAATATCACTTTTGCATTTTAAAAGTTTGAATAAGATTGAATGAGTTTGAATGCAAATTAAGGTGTTTTTAAGGTGATTTTTGACAATCCTATTCAACATAACAGATGAAAAGATGACTTGATTCGACGAGTTATCTTTTTTATTTTGCCATAAAATTAGAGGTCTATTATGAAAAAATAAATTAATTTGTTAGAAATTACGGACACAAAAAATGACCATTTACAAAGGATTATTTTTGTAAGTAGTCGTTTTTTACGAACTTTATATTAAAATAAAGGTATAAACCAAGAAAGAATATAGTTAGTAACCATATCTAATATTGGAGATAGAGGTTAACTCTTTTAATTTTTTAGATTGATTGTCAGATAAAGGTTGTTCATCATTCCTGATGGCTTTAGAAAGATCTAAGTTCATGCGACTTAAAATGAATGGAACAGAAGAACGTTTTTGTTTTAGTTCTTCGAGATAAGCTTGTAACGTAATTTTAAGTGTATTATTACCATTATTTGTACTTAAATCAGTTAATAAATCGGTAATAATTTGTTCGGCCTGTTTTCCACGATCATCTCCGCCGGAAAACCATTTTAATTTATTCATAGACTAGAACTCCTTAATTTATTTGTATTAACTAATAATATATTAAAATATATAAATTAAAGAGAAATAGTTAACATAATAAATGATAAATATGGTCCCAGTTGATCATTAAAATATAAATTAACCTACCAGTTTATGCCTGCCATATTTGTTGGAAGTATATTTTATCTTTAAAAAGTGGAATTATTTTTAGTTGATTTAATGACTAATCTTTGTAATACTAAATTTATAAAAATTTAGGGGGTTCGTATGTCAAAAGGTAGAGTTGAAGCGTTCACAGATGCTGTAGTTGCTATTATTATGACAATCATGGTTTTAGAGTTAAAAGCACCAGAGGGAGACACATTTTCAGATTTAATACCGCTTCAAAGTACTTTTTTAGCTTACGTATTAAGTTTCTTTTTAATTGGTGTCACCTGGAATAATCATCATCACATGTTTCAATTGGCGGATAAAATCAATGGGCGGGTGTTGATTGTTAATACTGGATTTATGTTTGTAATGTCATTCATGCCATTTGCAACAAGCTGGGTTGGTGAACATTATAATAAATTTGCGCCTGCCTTTTTATATGGCCTTGTCTTTCTATTATTTAATATTATGTATGTAGTATTAACTAATGAATTACTTCGAGCAAATGGGCCTGAATCAAATTTAGCAAAAGCAATTAAAAATGACAATAAAACATGGGTGTCGTTATCTTTTTCACTTATTGGATTGATGTCAGTATTTATTAAACCAGAGTTGGTGTTAATTTTTTGTCTGATTGTACCATCAATTTGGTTTATACCTAATCGATTAATTGAAAATTTCTATAAAGACAAATGAAAAAAAGTTCCAACAAGAAATTTCTTGTGTAATAATCCCTTTATGGTTGTCAGATGAAATAATATAATTTCATCCGATAATCATGGAGGGATTTTTGTATGTCC